>DSAL01000052.1 GCA_011380095.1 Candidatus Altarchaeales archaeon | reverse complement strand
GTATAAGGATACGCAGTAGGTTATAATATGCTTGAATTCAACAGGGAATGCCTAGCGGAGTACAATATAATTGTCGCACTATAGCGTGGGCGGACACTACTATGAGAAGCCCGGTGACTATGTATATCATTCCCTTCTTGGCCTCTTCCCGCTCCTGCGCGGAGTCCGCTGCAATCCAGCGCAAGCCCATGATGGCGAAAAGAAGTGTTGCGAGCGCCGCCGCCATTTCAAGAAGTCCGGGTATTTCCATGTTAATAATCTTTTTTAGAGTATTATAAAAGCGTTTTTCACCCGCAGAGTATGTAGAGTATAAATTCCCCTCCAACCTTAAGGACGAATATGCCGATTATGATATATATTATCCCCCTTTTCGCGTCTTCCCGCGTCTCGTCTGATTCTGACGCAGACCATTTCAGGCCCTGGTATCCTATCATCAGGACTGCGAGAGCGTATCCGATCGTCTGAATGTCTTCTATCGTTGGCTCGAGCTTCCGAAACATTTCCACGTCCATGCAGTCTTCGGACAGTGCGTGGGTTGCCAGTTGCGCGAGGATTAGGAGGAGTAACAGTGTTTTCCCGTCCATCTAATCGACCTTCTGCCGGTAGTATCCGCAGTTGCTGCAAAACCACCGGCTTTGCATGCTCTCGTCCACTATATGCTGGTCTGAAACCTCCCGGTGCGTGCACATGTTCGCCTTTCGATGGGCGCATTTCACGGGTTTTTCTTGCGAGTTCATGTTATTTGAAGTACGACTGTATTTTCTGCATTATTTCCTCGCGCGTCAGTATCTGCCCGTACTTGTCGCCATAATCCCTTTTCAAAACAGGGTTTGACACGAGGTAGATGTATTCATCGTATTTCTCCAAAATCTTTCTCTTAGCCTCCATGTTTTCTATGCTTCTTTTCACGCCGACGTCGGCTTCGACTTCCACCGCTATCATCCGGCCGTCGCGCGCGTTGAACGTGATGTCGGGAAGCCTCGTGTGGTGTATCAGCGCTGAATCAGTGTATTGCTGGAGCAGCAGGTACATCAGGTATTGCAGTACGAAATGCTCGTCCGTCTCGTCCGTGTCGTTTTTCACGAGGAATAGTTCGGCGTCTCCGGTAAACGTTTTCACCCGAATCTCCTCGAAACCGCGTTCGGTCAGCATTTTTATCTGATCGTCGTCCAAGTCGTTTTTGAAGTGCAGCGGCCTGTTTATGTCGAACTCCCTGACAAGGCCAGTGCTTTCAGGCTTCTCTAACTTTTGGTATTGGAGCATTTCGTCGGGCTTGGTCGTGATTATACGGTGTTCTTCGGGGGAGGCCATGATGTAGATTGGTATTCTTGTGGTTTCCGCCATCAAGAGGGCCCGGCCCATTGTCGCGGTCTGCAGGAACTGGCGTTCCGCCGGGTTTATGTTGAAGCGTTCTGTTATTTGGTCTAGGACTGAAGTGTCCTGCTTCAAAAGGAATTTTGTGGACGTGTTGGTCAATACCGCTCTGCCTGCGCGAGATATTAGTACGTCTTCAACGTCTTGTGTCATCATGACGAGGGCGAGATTGAATTTACGGCAGGTCTTGACCAGGCGGAGTATGTAGTCTGCCTGCTCTCCGGCGGAAAGCACCGTCCAGGCTTCGTCTATCACAAGTATTTTCCGCTCCCTGCTCTTCTTCATCTGCGTGTAGACGTATTCAAGGAGGAGGAACATTACGGTGCTTTTCCCCACGTCCGGGCAGTCTCGGATGTCGAAGCTTATCATCCTGTTTTTCAAGTCGATTTTAGTCTGTTGGTTTAGGAATCGCATTGGCCCGAATACGTAGGATTTCATCCGGTTAACGATTGCCATCGCCGGCTTGTATATGATTTCCTTTTGGGATTTCGTGAGGGGGAGGACTTCATTGTAAAGGTCTTCGAGCACTGGAGGCTCCCTGCTCCATGTTTTCGGGTCTTTTGTGATGCCCTTCTCCTCGTATGCACGGTCTATCGTCTCGTCGAGTATCGCACGCTGTGGTTCCGTCAGCTCTCCGAGAAGGCATCTGAAGAATGCGAGGAGGCTCAGCTTCTTTTCGTCGAGGCTTTGGTCTGTAAGGTCGAAGGGGTTGATGACGCTTTCAGAATCGGGGGATATGCGGATTACGTCGCCGTTGAATGTTTTTATCAAATCCGTGTATTCGGCCTGCGGGTCTATAACGTTTATGCTCACGCCCTCCATGAACTCGCGCATTAAGAGAAGCTTCATGCTGTAGCTTTTTCCGCCTCCCGATGTTCCCAAAACCAGTATGTTTGGATTGGAAAGCTGCCATGGGTCTATGATTACTGGGATGCTGTTCATGGCGTTGAATCCTATGAGTATGCCAGTGGCGTGCTGTTCTAGGCTTGAGATTGCGAACGGGAAGCATGCCGCGAGGGCGGAGGAGGTTATGTTTCTGGTGACCGACAGGTCGTCCACCCCTATGGGGAGGGTGCTCCTCAAAGCCTTGTACATCTGGTATGCCGGAATTTTGGGCGTGACCATGATGCTGTTCATTGTGTCTGAAATCTTTTTAGTAGTCTGCTCCAATTCTTCTTTCGTGTAGGCTTTGCTGTCTATGTAGAGGCTTAGGTCGAACATTTTTTCCGTGCCCTGCTGTATCAGGTTTATGAGGGCCATCGTGTCCTGATGCTGTTGTATGAGGCTTTGGGGCACTATCTTGCCTTCTGTTTCAAGTGCGTAGATGTCTGTCTTCTGTTTTTTTATCTCGTTTTCAAGCATTTTGATGGTCGTGTCGACGGTGTAGGGGTATATGTGCATTGAAAGGTCGAAGTCCATGTTCATTTCGACGAGTCTTGTCAGCCAGCCTGGATCGACCATCCGCGGGTATTTTATCGCGGTGATTACCTGATGGTATTTCGCTATCTGCACGTCTTTTTCATGCACGTTGATTGTTGAGGGGGATGTGAGGTATTCTATAAGACGATCCTTGTATTCCTCATAGGACTCCGTCTTTTTCTTCTCGTCTTTTCCGCCGCCTCCAAGAAGGCCCATCATCTTCCACCTCCGGAAGCTTTTTCAAGCATTTCTTTTTCAGCCTGCTCTATTGTTTTCGGCGCGGTCTTCCACATCCTGCGGTATAGTGTTATCGGGCTGACGTACTTCTCGTATATCTCGAATTTTTCCGTGAAGTATGAGCCGTAGAAGTTGATGAGCTGTTGCGTGCTCATCCGCTCGGACACTATTCCCGAAAGGGACAGGCGTGAGTGTATTTCCCCCATCTGCGTTTCGAGATAGTCGAGTGTGACTTTTTCCACCGCCTGTTTTTTCGCGGGCACTATGAGGAAGAAGTGGCGGTCGTTTATCTGGTTGGTCTGGATGTAGCTTCGCATGTATTCCGCGAAATGCTCGTAGTATGCGAGGGCGACCTTGTCGTCCCGCTGGACTATCCTGCGCTTCAGGTGGGAGAGGTATCCCTCAAGGTCCAGGTTCACGCTCTTCATCACAATCTGTACGGGATAGTTGAGGCTGTTTAGGAATTCGAGGAAGCCGTATATGACGGTGTCCTGGTCTATCGGGCCGAGTATGCCGAAGTTTATCGGCGTGATTTTCAAAACGCCGAGTATTCTCTTGTCTTTCATGAACACCGCGTCAGCCCGAATCGACTGTATGTTCATCAGGTTTCTTGCGGCGGGACTGAGCCATGAAGTCTTTTTCTCGGACCGCATGAACGAGATGTATTTCGCAAGCCATTCGTCAAGCCGGAATTGGGCGAACGAGAATGCTATTCCGACGGCGACTATCGCAATGAGTTTTCGGAGTATCTCCGGCTCTAAATCGCTTTCAAGCCAAAAGTAGCCTGCTATCAATGCGCCAACGCCGATGTATATCGACTGTTTTATCGTGAACGGCCCGAGAAGTTTTTCCTCGTATTTTATGTTGGCGGGTATCGCGTAGGGCATTTTTATGGAAACCTATTTGTTTTACATTTAAATTAAATGCTGTCTTTGAGGGTGTTTTGGATTAAGGCTCTCTTAAAAGCTCCTCGTAAGTCTTCATGTCCGCCATCTCTTTTGAGACTATGGACTTTATCTGCTTCTCCTCCTCGACTGTGAAACGGTCGTATCCCACAAGCTCCTCCTCCATGTCTTCAAGCTCTTTCTGGTGTTTCTTCATCTCCTTTTGGAACGCTTTGTAGCAGTAGATTTCCTCGTCAACGTCGTCGAACATTTTCTCAGCATCGCTCTGAATCTTTTTTTTCATCCACCAGAGGCCGGACTTTTGGGGTGTCTTCACAATGCTCCTCTGAATGCGCAGTATCTGGTTATCAACATACCAGAGGAAACCCCTCCTCTGTGATTCCGTCATAAGATCCCAGCTTGAGATTTTGGTGTAGGGTTTTATCTCAAATCCAAACCTCTGTGACAGTGGTATTTCAGAGATAGTGTAGTCTTTCATGCCGGCGACATTCTCCCGCTCTTTGGGCAGAAGCCGTTCTGCAAGGACGCTTTGAAGCCAGGTTTTCTTCAATTCAATGTCCCTAAGACGCCTTAACTCCTCGCCCTCAATCTCGGAAACCTCGTCTTTGGGTATTAAATTTAGTTTTCTAATACGTTCTTTCCTCTCGAAGTCTTTCGAGCTTATTTCCTCAAGCTCGCCTATCATCTGCCTGGTCCCGAAATCCCTGAGGCTTGGATTCAGGAAGTGGCGGGGGCTCCTCAACTGCTTTCCATAAACAAGGTTTGTAAGTTTTATGCGTTCGGGGTGTGAAAGACCGTGTTTCTTCCACTTATCCTCGAGGTCGGATATCTGGCCCATAATCCTGCCGTGCACCGCCTCCTCGAAGAATCCCCTCGGCTTTTCCTTTGGACGGGGCCTTCTTGCGGCGGCGCTTCCTAAAGCGCCAAGGCTTCCGGCCACGCTGCCGGAAATTGAGGCGGGCGCGGAAATATTCCACGAATTGTCTGCCACGCTCAAGTTCAGGCGGTCTCCGAACATTTTCGACAGGCCTTCAACCTGGTTTTTTCCAATAAGAGACTGGTCTACCGTAAAATTGACTTTCCTCTCGCCCTCATCTTTGTCTTCTTCAACGCTGGCGGTGAAAATCTCCTGGCCGTCAAGCCTTGCAACAACCTGAACCTGCTCGCCCTCACGCTCGGCCTC
>DSAL01000060.1 GCA_011380095.1 Candidatus Altarchaeales archaeon | reverse complement strand
CCACTCCAACTTCATCTAAAAGCCCGCAGACTTTCTCAAGTTCTTTAAGTTTTTCGAAAGCAGCGTCTTTCCCCTTCAAAAGTTTTTCAGCATCCTTCAACACGCTTGCTTTCCCGCAAAGGCGCATAATCTTTTTGAACTCTGGAGACTTCACTCTCCTATCCACTTCGTCCATAAGGTCGCGGTCTATGAACGAGATGATTTCACCAGCCTGCTTGTCATCGAGGCCTTCCGCCTTCAAGAATTCTTTCAATACTCCAAGATGCGAAATCCTCAGCTTGTGTTTCAGGCTGAATTGGGAAAGGCACTGGCTTGCAAGCCATATGATTTCCGCGTCCGCCTCAACGCTTTCAGCCCCGATCAACTCGACGCCAGTCTGGAAGAACTCCCGATACCTCCCCTTCTGAGGCCTTTCATACCTGTACATCGGGCCGTGATAATAGAGTCGCAAAGGCTTCGGATTCTGCCGCAGTTCTTGGGTAAAGAATCTCGCAACGCTCGCCGTCGCCTCGGGACGCAGGCAGATTTCCCGCCCGCCCTTGTCCGCGAAATTGTAGAGGTGCGTCACAATCTCGGGACCCGACTTTTCGAGAAAGAGGCTTGTCTCCTCAAAGAGCGGCGTCTGAATTTCACGGTATCCCGCCCCCTCGAAAACCTCGCGGATTCCTTCCAAAACCTGCCGGCGCACGCTCATCTCAACCGGTGTGAAATCCCTTGTTCCCCTTGGACGCGCGAAAGCCATTTTCTTACAAGAAAAATATTTGTATAATCCGACTAAAAACCTTCCTTGCCTATCAGCAGATGCCACTTCAAGCTTTTCTCCCCTTTCGGGGACAAACCTTGACCAAAACTAGCATCTACCCGGCTTGTGTTAAGCTAATCATTATTCTTGCCCATCAGCAGCTACCCTTGTCTTCACTTTTTCGGTCTACTTCGCTTTCATCACTTGAGCGTCTATACTATTCCCGCCAATGCTTTAAAATCGAATTTTGTTCGATTTCTCGCATGACTCTTTTTAAGCCTTTCTTCTCCTAAATCTACTTCCTGATTCTGTCAGGGGGGTGAATTATTTTGCGCATCGCGTTTTTCAGCTGGGAGACGAGAAACAGCATACCCGTTGGGGGTGTTGCGGCGGTTGTCACGCATCTTGGCGAGGCGCTTGCGGAGCTCGGCCATGAAGTCCACGTCTTCACCCGCATCGACGGGGGCAAGCCCGAGCACGAGGTCATAAACGGAGTTCACGAGCACCGGTGCGTTACGCCGGGCTGCGAGGACTTCATCGAGTACATGGACCACATGTGCGACAGCATAGTCTCTCAATACCATTGGGTGAAAAACAAGTATGGCGAGTTCGACGTCGTACACGGCCACGACTGGCATGTCGTAAACGCGCTCGCCAACATCAAGGCGAACACTGGATTCGACAGGATTGTCTGGAGCTGCCACAGCACGGAATACGGCAGAAACGGAAACCAGCATGCGGACAACTGGTTTTCAGGCCGCATCCGCCACCGCGAATGGCTTGGCGGATACCTCGCCAAACAGGCGACGACCGTCAGCTACACCATGAAGCACGAGCTCATGAGGGAATACCAGACGCCTGAAGACAAGATCAATGTAATCTACAATGGAACCGACGTCCACGAAGTCCGCATGAATGTTGATGCCGGAAGAGTAAAGGAGCACTACAACATCTGGCCGCTCGACCCCGTCATCCTGTTTTTGGGGAGGATGAGTTATCAAAAGGGCCCCGACCTTTTGGTCGAGGCGGTTCCGAAGGTTTTGGCTGAAAATCCTAATGCGAGATTCATTTTCGCGGGAACCGGCGACCTGTTGGAACATGTTCGAGGACGACTGGATTATCTCGGCGTCGGCGGAAAGTGCCGGATTTTGGGCTATGTTTCAGACCACGAGAGGCGGGAACTCTTCAACTCCTGCGACATAGTCTGCATACCGTCGAGAAACGAGCCTTTCGGAATCATAACGCTTGAGTCGTGGGCCGCCGGAAAACCGGTCGTAGCATGCGATACGGGAGGTCCCGGCGAAATAATCGACAACTTCAGGACTGGAATCAAAGTGTATCAGACTCCGGAATCAATCGCATGGGGGTTGAATTATCTTCTCGGCGACAAGACCGGTGCTGGCATTAAGAAGATGGGCGAGGCATGCAGGCGTGAGGCCGAAAAATACGATTGGAAGCAGATTGCGAAACAGTACGTCAAGGTTTACGGGAAAATATAGTTTTCAAAAAACCACTACTTCCTCTTTTGTCTTCTCGTCTTTACCTTCTGGTATGGTTTTATGGCCGATTCGTCGAACACGTGCCTCTTCTTCTCCCGGGCCACCGGCTTTTTCCCGGGATGATAAGCCTTGCTTTTTTTTGACGCAATCATCTTCGAGAGTTCGATGATTGGATTTTCTTCTGACGAAGGTTCTTCAACAGGATTTTTCACAACCGGCTTCTGTTCGGTCGGCCGCTCAATCACGGTTTCCGGTTGAACCCATTTTTTAACTACGGTTTCTGACTCAACCGGCTTTTCAAAATTCTTTTCCGCTTCATGACTGCTCATCTCCTCCCCGTGTTTTTTGTAGTCTGGCGTGTATGTCTCTTTCGAAGCGTTGCCCAAAAGCACCTGTTCTTTGAAGTCTGAGATGATTGCGTGATAGTTTATTCCCGCATCGTATGGAGTCCCATGGTGGCTGAAGTATTTGTGGACGTCGCCGTCCGCAAGGGATTTCGTGCACTGGTAGTAGAAGTGGTCTGAAGTCTGGAACATCCTCCAAATCCTCTGCAACTGGGGGTTGCGGGATTTTATCACCGCATCATGGAGTCTTTTGAGTTCCGCGAAATTCAAATGCTGCATGTGGTTGCTAAGCCAGGCGCTCGCATCCCGCTCCAGATCCGCCCAGCTTACCGTTTCATACCATGGGACGTTCAGCTCGCCTACTGCATAATATTTTTCGATGACTTCACTTGGCGTGTTGAACTCGAGGTGCTCGTGGTCGAGAATCTTGTAGGGTAAGGCGTTGAGGAACCAGAATATTCCCGTATCCTCCCACTGGTGTTCTCCAAAAGTCTCGTAGTCCATGAAGATGTTGATTGTGTCGCCCTGTATTGCGGAAAGCCAGTACGCGTATTTTCCGGCGTCAAGCGGATACTCCTCCCACCATTTCGAGCCGAACCTGTATCCGATGTCGTCGCTCAGCTTGTAGTTTCGAAGGAGGACGCGGAGGTCCGAGTCTTTCGCACGGTAGATGTAGTTCGGACTCTTCCAGCCCTCAAGGACTCTTTCTATTCCTTCCGTGATGGTCGCCTTGAATCCGAGTTCTTCAATCGCTTCTGCAATCCCGTTGTGGTATAATAATTCACTATTCCTGCAAACTTGCGGCGTGTAGCCGAGAAGGTCCTTCAAAGTCTGCTTGTGCTGTTTCACCTGCTCCTTGAATTCTCCGCAGTCTTCGAACAAACTTGAGAGGCTGTGGTAGTATGTCTCGCAGATGAATTCCACGCATCCCGTTTCGGCCATCTGCTTGAACGTCTCCAAAAGGTCTGGCTCCCACCTCTCGCACTGCTCGAGGAAAATCCCTGAAATGCTGTATGAAAGTTTGAAGGGTCGCTTCTCGCCCTTCAACTGGTCTATGTTGTAGAGAATGTTTTGGTTTGCCGGCCAATAGCATTTTCCAGCAACCTTGTGCAACGTCCACTCGTTTAGTCCCGTGTCGAAATAGCGTTCTTCAAGATTTTTCGGCAGGTGCTCGTCCGGCCAAAACCATTTGAGGCGGTACGGCTGGTGAACCTGAAAGTATATGCATACGGAAGTCAAAAAAACACACCCCACAAAGTATAGTGCCTTGTGGCTAGTTATTCTAACAAAACCTTAAAAATAAAGGGTGAATCCCAGGATACTGCTTCTAAACGCCCAAGCCCATACGCTTCCTGTGCCTGGATTTTCTGACCTTGTCCATCCGGCCCCTCTTTCTCCTCTTCTTAGCGCCCATTATCTTCCTCAATCTATCACAAGACAACTATAAATACAGTCTGAAAACTAAAGGAGGGCGTTAAAAAGGTATCCTAAAACTATTATCTGCGGTCCCGCCACAACAGGAAGCCATAGCGCGGTTCGCCTTCCAACATTAGTCCAGAGTATCCCGATTTCCGTATAGTCTGTCGCCACCCCCGCCATAAGGAACACGAAACTGTTTCCGAAAGCCCCGGTCTGCCGGAATATTTCAAAGGCGATTGGCGAGGAGCCTTCACTGCAGACTTCAATTATCGTCGCGGCAGCCAGTGTGACAGCAAGTCCGAGAATCGTCGGCCCCAAATACGTCATGAACACGTGTGGTGGAACGTATGCGCCGATTATTGACGCGGCCATTATTCCGATGAGAATCCACCAGACTATCATCGTGGCAAGACTCCAGCCTCCATGCATGATGCCGGCTAAAGCCCTACCTGCGTCTTTTCGTTCGAACTTATATTTTTCAATCCGCGCCTTCACGTCTCTTCTGATGCTGAAGTCTTCCCTGACTCTTAGCGTGTTTGTATTGCGCTCGACTTTCCCGCGCGAGTCGAGACTCTGGTAGGTGAATCCGGTAGTCAACGCTATGAGTATCGCCGAAAATATGATGTAGAAAGCCTTCAGTCCGAACAGGCTGAAGAGGAGCAGCGTGTACGTCATGTTCGCCCAGGGCGCCGCCATCAGAAACGCGACTACCGCCGGAACCGACGCGCCCTTGCGGTATAACTGTATTGCGATTGCGAGAATCCCGTGAGAGCACGCGCTCATCAAAAATCCGAGGCCGACGGCGTAGAAAATGGTCTTCCCCTCTTTTTTCGAAAGCATTTTCGAAATGTATTCGCGCGGTATGAAGTATTCTATCAATCCTCCAATCAAAAGTCCAAGTCCTACCGCCCACCACATGAGTCCGAGATATTCCACCATGCTGTGGTAGAGGGGGTTTAAAGGGGTATAGCTTCTTGATGCAGCTAAAATCAGTATGAAAACCCCGAAACAATGAAGATTCGCTGGCGGTACCATGGGACTCCGATGCAGGACTCGCACAATCCGACGTCCGGCTTCAAATTGTTTTCTTTAACATACCGTTCGAGACAGTGTTTGCTGCAGAAGTAGACGTCCTTCCCCCCGTGCGTTATCT
>DSAL01000084.1 GCA_011380095.1 Candidatus Altarchaeales archaeon | reverse complement strand
GAGTATGAGAGGGGACTGTGAGACGAGCACCATGCCGACTAAAAGTCTTGTGAGCGAGTCTTTCGCCCGGCTTCTGCCGTGCGGCGAGGCGTTCATGAAGATTAGGTAGATTCCGACAAAGATTATGGCGATGACGTACCATACCTGGAATATTTTCAGGAAGTTGGACTGTATTACGGTTATGAATGGCATGTAAATCGAGTATTTTTGGCCGGGGTCGCCTACGGGCCATATGTGCGGGTTTACCATGACAAACCATGCTATTCCCTTCAGAATCTGCTGGATGTACCAGGCCCAAACGTTTGTGAACGCTCCGATGAGGGCTGTGACCACGATTATGAGAAGCCATGAGATGGGTTCGAACGCTGAAGAGTGGCTTGACGCGTATATTAACATGAATGCTGCCGCCAGCATCATAATCTTTTTCCGGTTCCTGAAAATGTTTTTCATGGCGTAGTGTTTTGGTTTAAGTCTCGTGGTTTTATGCCTAGCTTGTTGTTCGCGCTTTTTATTGTGGGGTCGAGCTCGCCAAGCCTCTGCCACGCCTCGTTTTGTTCAGTGGAATCTGGAGTAGTTCCGTTTGTTCTCTTTTTTCCGTAGGCGGTGTCGATGGTTTCCTGAACTTTTCCGCTGAAATCTGTTTCAAAAACTTTTTTTTGCAGTTCATCGCTCTCGTCTAGTGGATTGGGGTTTCCTTCGGCTGTTGTGAAATAGCCCTTTAGAGCAGTGTTGGCTTGATTGAGCCTCGCCTCCTCAGCACCCCCGAATGTTTTTCCGGACTGGCGGTCTTTCAGGAAAGAATATTGTTCCGCCCCGCTTTTTTCACGCTCGTAGGCGTCGTGATAGTTTTGGGAGTAGTTGTCTCTTTGATAGCGCATTCCATGCAGTTTCTGATAATCCTGAGCTGACGTTGGATTGGCTTTCATGGCGGCTTCTAGTTGTCTGCCGGACAAGTCAATGTATTCACGAGTATCTTTTTGAGTAAGTTTTTGACCGCTACCAATCATGCCGCCAAGAAGATTGAGCCTATCCTGATCTGTTTTGTCGAAACCGCCAGTATGGGCGTCTTTTTCCGCTTTTGCGGAAATATCATGATAACGTGAAGCATCGCCTCCAAGCGCGCGCGAATCAAGGTCGAACGGTTTCGCCTCTCCACCCCTGTTGTCCGCCGCATCGCTTAACGCATGGTTGTAGGCGGCGCTCCGTGTCTGCCGTATTTTCTCAAGACCACGTTTCACGCCCTCGTCATCATTAATGTCCACGCCCTCGGCTCTTGCGCCCAAAATCCTCCGGCCCCGTTCGACAGCATCCTTTTGGGTAGTAAGTGTTTCACCACGTTTTTTCGCATCTTCCATGCCGACATTATAAGCCTCCCCGTCGGTAACGCCGGAAGACTTGTGTTTGCCTGCCTTCGCGTCATCAAAGTTTTCTTTATATGTTTCGCGCATCCTCTCTTCTCGCGCGGCCTGCGCCGGACTCCTCGACGACGGATTCTTCCATCCCCTCAATATTTCGGCGATAGCATTCTCGTCTCTTGCGCCGGCCCTTTCGGCTTCAGGAAGCTTTGAGATAGTGCTTTCAGGCAGGCCGCTTTTGGGGATGTTATCGAACGCCTTCGCCTTCATGTCGCGCTCGACAAGACCTCTCGCAGAAGACGCGCCACCTGAATTGATTATTCCCGCTTTTTCGAGGTTGTTGATTCCGTTCACGCTCAAACCCTGCATCCTCGAAAGCCTTTCAGCCGCACGCCTCCTCTCAAAACTCGCCCGCCGCCCGGAACGCTGTTGGGGGGTTTCTCCGTTGACGTTTACGCCCGCCATCTTCATAGCGCCCACGCCAAGCCTTCTTGGAATGCTGAATCCCGCCGCAGCCCCAACGCCGCCGACGATAGCCCAGCTTGCAGCAACCGGTATTGCCGCGGGAAACATGAGGCTTGCGACAGAAAGCCCTGCCGCCGCAACCAGTCCGTAATTAGCTCCGCGCTTGAACGCGTCAAAACCAGTCAAAGGCTTCCCGCCCCCGCCGGAAGCCATGTCAGTAATGCTTTTCCCAACGTTCTTACCGCTGAAAAGACCGTAGTTGAAACGCTTCCCAACCTCCTCGTCAAGCTCGGCGTATCCCGTCAGCCTGTTTGAAAGCCGTGTGACAGACTTTTGCAGTGAACTTCCCTTGGGAAGAAAATGCCTTGCAGAACCCTTAAGAAGTGTCCCGGCAGACTCAGCCATCGGCTGAAGACCGCGCTGTATCGCAGCACTCTCAACACCGGTCAAAACAGCGCCAACCTTCCCGAAAAAACCTTTATCCCACAAAGACTCCGCCCGCCCCCGCAAACTCTGTCCTACAGTCATCCACTGTCCGTCGACCGCGTCAACATCCGCCGCCTTTCCGAAAACAGACCTCTTCAAACGCTCTGCGGCACGAGAGCCGGCAGTTGAAAAGCCCTCCGCCTGAAGGCTTTGTTTGGACGCGAAAAAACCGCTCCCACCAACCGGCTTAGGCTGCGCGCCCTCGTGATCTATTCCCGCGCTAAACGCTTTAGCCATATCCTCCCTCGCACCCTTCGCCCGAGCAAGCCGCGCCTGCCTCAACTGAAAGTCGCCTGCAGTTTGGGTGAATGAAGAGGCTCCCTGCCCCACCATTATATTCCCCATGAATGTGATTGAAGTGCTTCCAGTCACGCGTCCAGCGTGAATAACGAGTGCGCCCGCCGCATCCATCAATCCGATAACCATCATTGGTGCTGCGCCAATCATTATCAGCCCGACCATTGAAATCGCAGATTTTGTGAAGAGTCCGGCCTCCTCTTTGACCGCGGGGTGGACGAGTATGACGATGATTATGGCGCATACTATCGGAACGAAAATCCAGGTTAACGTCATCTTTACAAGCTTGGCGCCCAACTCTTTGGTATAGTCAAAGGAAAGCAGGAATACTGTGAGAGGAGCCATTGCGCCAAGGCCAAGACACATCATGTACCTTAAAAGCATTATCATGTAGGGTATTGCAATAGGCATTAAAAGCCCCATGAGAAGAGCCGTGCCTGCGCAAAGACCAGCCCCGCAAAGTAGAGAGCCGACCGCATAAACAATAAGCGCTCCCAGACCAACCGGGACAATCATCGGGATGGATGCGATAACCAGTTCGCCGACGCCGAAAGTCTTCGCGCTCTCGCCGCCGGCCTCGAGGATAATGTCGGTCGCCCAGACTTGAAGCTTGACAAACCAGGTGAAGATTTCAAGTGAGAGTGTACAGCATATCATTCCAAAAACAAGGCGCATAATCTGGTTTTTGGCGGAAGCCCTCGAAGCCGGAGAATACGCGCCCCAAATGTAGTATATTCCGGCAAGCATGATAGCTATAATGTAGAAGGGAACGAGAAGTGGGAAGAGGATTGTCCCAAGCTTTCTGATTACGGGATGATCGCTGTCCAACTGCTTAAGCCCGACATCGCCGGGACTATCATCATAGCCGCTGCGCAAAAGATGGATGAAAAACCCGCTGAAATGAGTTAAGTGGGATGTGACAGCCTTCTGCGCCTCTTTCGCAACACCGTCAATCATATGTCCGCTAGTGTCCGGATCTTTTTCCTGAGCTCCAACAGTGAAGGATAATGCTACGACGAGTATTGCAGTTAACACCAGAACATGCTTTAGTCGGATATTCATGGTATAGCTATTAACTACTGCGAAATGATGGTTAAATATAATATTATAATTTAGAGTGCGCCGGCATTTGACGATTATATGCCGGATAATTCCGGAAGCCTCCCCCATGCGGTCAGCTCGTCTTCGACTATGCCGAGGAATCCGTCAAGACCCCTGATTTCGCGGGCGAAATTCGGGAGGTCTTTCGAATCGACTTCGCCCGCGAGGTTGGCGAGATATGTTGCCGAAGCGTCTGCGAGGGCCGCGGATTTTGAAACGCACACGAGCGCGTCAGCCCTCCCCAGACTCACGGAATGCCCGACGGATGCGGCGCTCGTGCACACCCCCAGCGGCGTTTCCTTGGGATTTATTTCGAAAAAAAGCTTGTTCGAGAATTTTGAGTCTCCCGCATAAACTCCAACACGCCTTGCGGACTTCAAGTTCAGGTATATGTCCCCCCCGTTTTCAACCACAACCTCGCCTGCGCCGGACCCCAAAATCTTTTCCCCGACATACTCGGCGATTGCGCCGGCGACCGACGCCATCGGACCGGTTCCGACAAGGCGAGAGGCCCCGTTCATCCGCTCGATGATGACGTGTTCTCCGGATTCAACTTCCACCGGCGCATAGCTCGACTGGAACAGCGGGTTTTTCCTGAAGTATTTCTCCAAGACCCGCCAGCATTCTATCACCGCCTCAAGCGCGACGTCAAGCTGTCCTTCAAAATCGGATTCCAGCCGTATTCTGGTGTCGCGGTATTCGAACTCGTCTTTCACCTTCAAAAATCCTTTTTCGACAACGCCCTCGTCGGGCAGGCTGAAACGCAAAGTCCGCACTGTATGCACTCCCTGTTGTCCAACACCATTTGGCATTTATCAAAAGTTATTGCCTTCGTCGGACAGACGGAGTAGCATGACCCGCAGTCCACGCACTTCGAATCGTCTTTTTTGATTCCACCGGCAAGCTCTTCAACAGTAACCTTGTTTTTCTCCAAAAAATCCAAAAGCTTTCCGACATTCTTCTCCTCCTTCGGGACGCCGATGATGATTGTGCCCTGCGTGAGCGAGACGTCGGCTATCAGTATGTTGACCGCCACCTTGGTCTCCAAAATCGCCTGTGCTAAAAGCGGGTGTGGCGTCGCCTCCGAAGGATACTTTAAGACATACTTTTTCATTTCACAAGCCTCCGGTATACCCTGTTGATGTCTCCTAAAGTGATTATTCCGACAAGAGCGCCCGCATCGTCGACAACGGGCGTCGAGTTTATGCCGTGCTTGTCCAGTCTTCGTGAGACGGCGTCAAGGTTTTCATCCGGCCTTGAGGTTATCAGGCCGGTGCTCATTACCTGCGCGAGATTCTTCTTTTTCCCGGCGACCGCCTTCGTGACGTCGAGGGACGTCACGATTCCGACGGGCCTGCCGTCCTTTGTTATCGGAACCTGGTCTATGTCGTTTTCAATCAAAAGCCCGCTCACATCTTCGATGGAGGCGGATAATTCGGCGGTAACCACTTTTTTGGTCATTACGTCCGCGACTTTCGGAGTCTTTGCGTCCTCGCGGAACGGCTTGAAGACCGTGT
>DSAL01000098.1 GCA_011380095.1 Candidatus Altarchaeales archaeon | reverse complement strand
CGCAACATCAGTCCAAGTCCCAATACTCGACTCCCCGCAAACATCCTCAACAACCTTCTTGAAACTAACGCCCTCAGAAGGCTCGACATAAACCAATGTCGTCAAATAATCTTCATAATCAGTGAAATCCGGATCAACATAACCCTCAGCCATCTTGCAAAAGATTATTGGTATGCAGTATTAATTAGTTGATTTTGGCCTTTCCCAGACTGGTGTTGCCGGCGAGTATAGTCCGTTGACTTTCACTGCGATCCCGCGTTTTTTTTCTATGTCTTCGGCTGTCACGAATTCGACGTGCAGGTAGTCGTCGACCACTTTGTCGGCACCATGTCTTCTAAGCGATTCCACGAGCCTGTCGTTCAAGTCTTTTATGAACTTGTAGTGGCCTTCCTCTTTCTTGTCGACCTGCATTATCATGTTCAACCGCATGCCCGTCGCCCAGTCGCACGGTGACCCGTCGCCAGCCGTATCCCCCCCGCTCGGATCCACTCGGTCGGCTCAAGATCATAGGCCCAGGCGGCTTTTACCGGTATTGAAAGGGCCGCAATCTGGGCGACCTTGTTTCCCAAAAACATCCGAAAGTTCGTGTGCTCCCGGCTCCCAACACCAATCCGCCCTACAGTCTCGGCAAGATTCAAATCCGATTTCTCGCAAGTCCTCTCCAAAGCCCTGGCAACAGCCTCGTCAACGACAGGGAACTCCTTGATAAATCCGGGCGTTTTCTGACTCTGCGATTGTTTAAACGGAGCCTTCCGCTCAAAAGGATTCTTACTCGTGTTCACTTACAGGACACCTTTCGTCGAAGGCATATCACTTCCAGTGACCTTGACCGCCTCCTTCAATGCTTTGGCGAGCGCCTTGAAGGCGGACTCGACCTTGTGGTGGTCGTTCTTCCCCGAAACTTTGACGTTCAGGTTGAATTTCCCATTCAACGCGAAACTTTCCAGGAAATGCTCGACGTTCTCCTTCGAAACATCTCCAACCCGTTTTTCCTCAAATTCCGAGAACGGGATTTTCACAATAGCATAAGGCCGTCCGGACAGATCGACGCTAACTTCCGCCTTCGCATCGTCCATCGGGACTATCGCGTGGCTCATCCGGGCTATACCCTTCTTGTCCCCCAAAGCCTCGAGGAACGCCTGGCCCAATACAATCCCCAAGTCTTCGACGAGATGATGGTCGTCGACGTCGACATCACCGGTCGCATTCACGTTTAGAGCGAAGCCGGAGTGTTTTGAAAAGTTCTCGAGCATGTGGTTGAGAAACTTCAGGGGGGTGTCAATCTTCGTCTTCCCGCCCCCGTCCAAATCAAGCGACAGGCTAATCCGGGTCTCCCCCGTCTTCCGCACGATTTTCGCCTTTCGCGCCATATAGTTTAATACTTCAAAAAACAGGATTAAAAACGGATTTCATCGTCGAGGGCGAAGAATTTCACGGCGGTCGTGAAACTATTCTTCATCCACCTGAAACTATAGTACATTCGGAGCAGCATGAAAATTCTTGCGAACATGTAGGACATGCACAATGTAATGAACCCTATTAGAAGAGTCGTCCAAAGGCTGGAAGACAGGTAATACGTCAATCCTGCGAACGCTCCCACAAGCAAAAGCTCTATCGGCTGGGGAGTCACCTTCAAATACTTGACCAGCAGTGTCGCAACCAGTTTTTTAAACATTTTTTATTGTTTAACGTTCTATCTTAAAATATGAGGAATTGCGGGAGGTGCGGAAGGCCGATATACAATCCGGGCGACGCTTTATGCTCAAACTGCAAGAAAGTCATCAAAAAAGACCATGCAAGGCACATTGAGAAGGAGAACAAGAAGCAAGACATTCTCGAGAGCATGGTCGACTCGATGGCCAACCGCGGGAAAGAAGAGGATGACGACAAATACGACCTCGACTTCTGGGGTCTTGAGAAGGAGCACGAAAACTACCAGAAAAAAGGGAAAAAATAAAACCCCCGCTCCAGTCAACTTATTTTATAACGAAGTATCGCAGTCATCCCGCCAAGAGACGCGAGGCTCTTCCCGGCGTCGCTTGCGCTGTTGACCACGTGAAATTTCCCCTGCATTGACTTAACATTCCTAATCATCCCGTCAATCCGCGCCCTGTCCTCCATCAAAATTTTGTCTAATACCAAAAGCACATCAACCGCGCCAGAGTTCACTGCACTCTCAACATCAGCCGGACCATAAACCGCAAGACCCGAGTCTTTCCCAATCTCCTGCAAAACCTTGTCTATCAATTTCATGTCTCGGGCGGACGACAGGTCGTCAACGATTTTCGCGTAATTATCGCGCTTCAAGACCTCCTCAACACCAGAGCGTCCCGGCATGCTCGAAGAGTCCACAACAACTTTAGAGAGAATCTTCGAGCTCTTGTCCTCCAAAAACCTGCGGAACTTCTCCTTCTCAAAGCCCGGCCCCGCAATGATTATGGCAGAAAGATTGTTGGCATCATCAGTGCGCTCGAGCGCCTCCTTCACCTGAATGTAGAACGATTCACTATCTTTCTTACCTGATGACTCGTCATATTTCCCGCCGACATTATAGTTTACTTCATTGAACCTGACTCCCGACTGCCTGACCAATCCCATCGTCGCCTCGCCACGGTCCAAGACTGCGATCAGCACGTTCGCCTTCATCGACGATTTCTCCGCCTCCTTCAACTGGTTTACAGACGACTCGCTCCAAGAGTCCTTGACTATCGTCAAAGTCGTGTCCGTGTCGACATTGAAGGTATGGTGGCTTCCAATCGAGACTATGTCTTCAGGACCCTCCTCGATAATCCCGCCTAATCGGAGCATGTCGGTTTCCGGCTGAAACTCCACCCTGTCGAGCCTGACGGCGAGCGTTATGGTCTTGCGCTCTCCACCAGATGATCTGACGGAATCGTCCTTGTCCTTGATGCGACGGACAGTCCGGGTTTTCACTAAGTCGCCGGCCTCCACAAGCTGGCTCAAATACCAGAGGTCGTCAAGACACTCGGTCTTGACAAGCGCGTAACCGCCCCGCAAATCCCGCTTCAAAACCTTCATTTCCCATTAATTCAATGAACTACGGGTTCAAATCCTAAATTTTCCAAAAAACTCACACTTGATATTTCAATTAGTCTTCTTAATCTATCTGAATGCTTGAAAAAACATTCCAGCACATTCCCGGAGTCGGCGAAAAAACAGAAGAAGACTTGTGGAGTCAGGGGTGCGATTCATGGCAGCGCTATCTTGAAAACCCCGGCGATTTCATAGTCTCGCCGCTCCACAGGAAAAGGCTTCACGCAGGAGTATTGGAGAGCAAATGCCGTCTTGAAGAGTTCGACCACGAATACTTTAGAAGGCTTTTGGGCACAAGCCTTTCCTGGCGCGCCTACAACCAGTTCAAAGACCACGCCTGCTACCTCGACATTGAAACAACGGGGCTTTCACCCCGCGACTCGCACGTCACAACAGTATGCCTTCACAGCAGCCGTGAAACCAAAAACTATGTTTTAGGAGAAAACCTCAATGAACTGAAATCCGACCTGCAAGACTACGGGTATATCGTAACCTTCAACGGCGCCAGATTCGACTTGCCCTTCCTCCGGGCGAAACTCGCAATACCCTTCCCCCACATCCACTTGGACTTGATGCAGGCCTTGCACAGGCTCGGATACCGGGGCGGCCTGAAATACATTGAAAAACAGATGGGGATAAGACGCGAAACCGATGGCGTCGGCGGACTGGACGCAATCCACCTATGGAACGCCTATCGGTACGGGACTACGGCCGAAATACTCGGGGAAAAAGTGCGCGGAAAAGAGGCGTTAAGCCTCTTAATCCAATACAATCGGGAGGATACCGTAAACTTGGTTGAATTGGCTGAAAACACCGTAAAACTGCTTGAAAACACCCTAAAAACAAAATAGAAAAGTTTATAAAGGTGTTTTGCCATGTATAATACCCGACTTTTGTCGGGGAAGGGGTGAAATTGGTGATGTCAAGACTCGATTACGTATACATGGCGGGTTTAGCCACAATCGGTCTGAAACTGCTTTTGATATAACGCTCACAGAGGGGGGTAGACAACACCGGTTTCTACAAAAAAACATTCCTTTTCGAAGGGGTGATGTTTTTTACTGGCCGACCAAAACACCTCATATCCCATACGGCCGAAACCAGACAAACCACACACGCCAAACCCTACCTGCCCCCCTCACCTCCCAATTAGCCCATTGAAATAATTCAAACTATTTTTTTACCGCCTAATCCCATTTCCTTAAACTCATGGAAAAAACATTCGGTTTTGTGGGCGCAGGCAACATGGGCTCGGCGCTCGTCCGAGGCCTCGTTGCAAAACAGGTGGTGGATCCATCCAACATTTTTGCCTGCGACCTCGACAAAGAAAAGATTGAAAGGCTTCAGGCAGAAACAAAAATCAACGCGACCTGCGACGTCGGCGAGGTCGGAGACAAGGTTGACGTCCTCTTCATCGCGGTCAAGCCCCAAGACATCGAAAAACTCTTGAAATCAATACCACACAATCTTGAGGGCGTTCTTGTAGTATCCATTGCAGCCGGAGTTCCCACGAAAAAGATTGAGGAGAAGATTCCTAAAGCGCGTGTTGTCCGGGTGATGCCCAACACTCCCGCTAAAGTTTCCGAGATGGCGTCGGCCTACTGTCTTGGAGCATCAGCCAGGCCGGAGGACGGCGAACTTGTCGCGGAACTTCTATCATCTCTTGGAGTGTGCGTAAAAGTCGAGGAGAATCTTATGGACGCGGTAACCGGGCTTTCAGGCTCGGGCCCAGCCTACATTTATCTTGTAATCCAGGCATTGGTCGAAGGAGGGGTAAAACAGGGTTTATCCGAAGGGGATGCGATGGAGCTTGCGGTGCAGACTGTCAAGGGCGCCGCGGAAATGGTCGCGAAAAGCGGGAAGAGCCCGAAGGAATTGATTGACGAGGTCGCAAGTCCGGGAGGCACGACAATCGAAGGATTGAAAGTTCTGGAAGAATACAAGGTCAGGGAAGCATTCCAAAAAGCTGTTGAGGCCGCGGCCGAGAAAAGCAGGGTGTTGAGCGGATGATTATGCTGTAAATATTTTGGCTTTCTATCCGCCGACTTGTCTTTTGATTTCTTCAGCCATCTCCTTTGTTGTCGCGCCGGTGTCTCGGCCGGTCATCACAACCTTCTTTTCACCCTGGATTTTGTCCAATGCGTTTTCGAGTTTCCCCGCCTTCTCGAAATATCCGATGTGGCGCAATAACATTACTGTTGCGCGCAGCATGCTTGAGGGGTCTGCGTAGATGTCTCGGCCTTCCCCGACCATTCTGGGTGCGGAACCGTGGATTGCCTCAAACATGGCGTAATGTTTCCCGATGT
>DSAL01000032.1 GCA_011380095.1 Candidatus Altarchaeales archaeon | reverse complement strand
TAGGAAAGACCGTGGAGCTTCCGGACGTGTTGGTTAAGGTTCAGGGGCCGAAGTCTTGCAAGGTGGGCGACACAGTCGCGTTCAAAATCATTTTGGAAAACAGGTCTGGAGAGGTTTTGAACAGGCTTAAGGCCCACATAAAAGCACCGAAATATTTCGAGGTCGCGAAGCTTGCGGATAAAATTGATGAGCTTGAAGTCGGCGGCAGGGCAGAGCTTGAATTCCAGATTAAGGCTGTGAACGCCGGGGAATACACTTTCAAGCCCGCCGACATTTCATACAGGATTGGGGAGCGGGAATACAAGGTTGGTTCAAACACGTTGAAGATGAGCATCATCGACATAGAGGAGTCTGAGAGAGAGGGTGGAGAGCGGGCGAAGGAGCCTGAAATCAAGGTCAGGTTCCTGAAGATTGGGAAAATAAAGGTCGGTGAAGAATCGTCGCTTAAAGCGTCCGTGGAAAACACTGGCGAAGTAGACGTAAAATCTCTGCGAGTTCTGGAGAACAGCCCGAAAGAAGTTGAGGTCGCCGACATCAGTCCAAAAGAGTTGGGCGTTCTTGAAAGGGGGAAAAGCGTGGAGGTTGATGTTATAATTCTTGCGTCGCAGTCCGGAGAATTTGAAACACCCCTGATAGAATTGTTTTACCACGACATGCAGGGCAGGCGATACTTCACAGAACCTGAAGGCATTAAGTTGATTGTAGAGTAGGGTTTGCGCGCTTAAACCGCCAACACGCCTTTATTTTAATATACGCTTCTGAATAATAATGGGCAGAGGTGTTTAATCGGCGTGAGAAGGGATAAGGATGTTTTCCAGCAGTTTCGGCAGCTTCACGACGAAGTCCACAAGATTATAATCGGGGAGGACGAGGTAATCCAGGCCATCCTTATCGCAATGTTCACCGGAAACCATGTTCTTTTGGAGTCCGTTCCGGGAATGGGAAAGACTGTTCTTTCGAAAACAATATCACAGACCATGGACATGGACTTCAAGAGGGTGCAGTGCACTCCAGACCTTAGCGTGAGAGAGCTTATGGGGTTCGTCCAGGTTGACGCGGACAGTGGCGAGAAGAAGATAGTTAAGGGGACCGTCTTCACGAACATCCTGCTGGTTGATGAGATAAACCGTGCCAAACCAGTCACACAGTCGGCCATGCTCGAAGTCATGGAGGAACAGCAGGTCACGCTTGGCGGAACAAGCTTCAAACTCCCCCAGCCGTTCCTGGTTTTGGCGACGCAAAATCCGGTGGAGCAGGAGGGCACTTTCCCGCTTCCCGAAGCGCAAAAAGACAGGTTCCTTTTCAAGGTCGTCATGAAGTATCCGACGCTTGAGGAGGAGATGATGATACTCAAGTCTAAGGGCAAGAGGGAGATTGTGAACAAGATATTCAATCCTCCAGAGGTGATGATAATCAGGGAGGAAATCAAAAACAATGTTACGATATCGGACAATATTATGGAATACGCGCTGCGCATAGTCGAAGGGACGAGGATGCGCCGTGAAGTGGACACTGGAGGAAGCCCGCGCGCGTCGGTCGCCTTCATGCAGGCGGGCAAGGCTAAGGCGTTCATGCAGGGCCGCGATTACGTGACGGTTGACGACATAAAAGAGCTTGCGTTCCCGATACTGCGACACAGGATAATACTCAATCCGGACTCTCATGACATGGGCGTGACGGCGGACGACGTCATCTCGAAAGTGATAGAGCGTGTGGAGGCGCCGGTAGACTAGGAGAGGGTAAAATGGATTCGAATAAAAAAATTGTTTGCATGAGCCTTGCCTTCCTGATTTTGGCGGCGTCGGGAGTTTCTGTCATAAGAAAAGACGTCGAATTGTACAAGGGCTATGTGTTCATACGGGGACAGGACTTGAGCAAGCCGGAGGCTTCGCCATCGACAAACGTTTACGAGAAGTGGAGGATAGAGTTCAACAGGACCGTCAAGTCGTACATGCTCGCGGATTATGAGGGTAACAGTTTTGAGGGCATTGTCGCAGCGTTGGGCGACAACGACATAGTGTTCATAAACAGGCATGGGAGGCTTGATTCAGTCTGGAATATCGGAGACCGTGCGAACACGGGCGAAGTTTACGACATGATGTTTTTGGACTATGACAATGACGGCGTAAAAGAGATTGTTATGGCCCTCGGAGGGTATAATGTCGTCCGCGAATACCAGCCCCACGAATTCGAGTTCACCGAAGATAAGGGAGGCGGCCAGATTAGCATTAAGGACAGGGTATTGTATCGCGTGAAAAGAAGCCTTGGTGGATACAGGATTTACACGAAAGACGGCGTCGAAAAGTTTTCAAACGAGATGCTTGACGGAGTGAGAAGCCTTAACTACATTGAAACAGACTCCACGCCGTACATTATAGCGGGAGTGGGCGAATCGACCACCTACACCTTCAATGAAAAAGTCAAGGTCGACCCGGAAGGCCGGGTGTGGACGGACATGAAGGAGGTGTTTATAGTCGAAAACTGGGACGGCATTAATCAAGGGTCAACAAAACAAATTTGTGAAGACAGGTGTGATAGATACGATGAAGAGTATTGCGGTTTCGACGACTCAGACCCATACGACCCAAAATGCTGTTGTCTGAAGGAGTTGCGCCCCACCATCGAAACCTGCAGGTACAACATCTGCAAGTATCCCGGAGACTTCTGCGGGTATGATGGGACTGTAAACCCTCCAAGATGCTGTTGCATCATGGCAGGAGACACAATTGGGCAGTGGATTCTCACGGAGGAATTCGTTAGGAACGGGAGCATACAATACTTCGACGAAAATGGCGTTTTGACGGGAATATTTGATTTCTCAAGGAGGATTAAAGACTTCGATGCTTTGGAGGAAAACCTGAATGTGAGGGATATTTGGGTTGGCGACGTTGAAAACGACGGTATGCCAGACATCATCGTGGGATTAGACAATGGATACGTTATAAGGCTCAACACAACTTCAAGCAGGGAGGTTGAAAAGAACACGGTTCTTTGGAAGACCCAGCTGGAAGACTCGGTCAGGGGCATTGAGGCGG
The DNA here is from genome assembly GCA_011380095.1 of Candidatus Altarchaeales archaeon. Classification (GTDB taxonomy): domain Archaea; phylum Altiarchaeota; class Altiarchaeia; order IMC4; family SCGC-AAA252-I15; genus DSAL01. The sequence goes on along the minus strand of DSAL01000032.1, from coordinate 2,361 downwards.
GAGAACTTGGCGAGCGTGGGGAATACAGCATGATTGTGGGGACCGGCAGGGGCATGTTGTATGCTCTTGGCGCAGACGGCAAGGTGAAGTGGCGCAGTTTTGTAGAAGGCGGTGTGAGCGGCATTCTCCTAACGGACCTTGAAAAAGACGGTATACTCGAGATTGTGGCGGTATCGCCAAGCAAAAGGCTTTACGTGTTTGACGCGAACACGGGAGCCCTCAACTGGAGGTATGTGACATACAAGCCACTGTACGGGGTTTACGCGACAGACTTGGATGGAAACGGCCTCACCGACCTTGTTATTTCAACGGATTCCGGACTGCTCTGCCTGGAGTTGAGCGAGTATTATGTGAAGAAGAGGAGGGCGGACACCCTGATTTGGGAGGCTGAAATGCTTTTTGACTTGCGGGAATACACGCAGGCCCGCATCAAGGCGGAGAGGGCCCTAAACCTTTACAACGAAATCAAGGCTATGGACGACATTCCAAGGGCTGAAAACCTTGTGATAAGGTTGGACATAGAGCTCAGGGAGTCTAAGAAGAGGGAGGCTGATTTCGAGTATGAGAAGGCCGTTAATTTTTACGCGCTCAACAGGTTTGACGAATCCGTCTTCCACCTGAATGTGGCGAGAAAGATTTACGTTGACTTGGAGAACTCCGCCGGCGTCGGGAAGGTGGATTCAATGCTCGGCCAGATTGAGCGTGAAAAGATTGTCGGCGAAAAACTTCGGGCGGACTCGCTCTACAGCAGGGCGCTTGCCTACAAGAATTTCGGAAACACCACACTCGCGCTTGAAATGGCCTGGGAGGCGCGCGGGATTTACGAGGGAATCCAATACTATAACGGTTCTATTAACTGTGACCTGCTGGTAAAGCAGATAGCCGACTCAAAGCTTAATACCGCGCAAAACCAGTACGGCTTGAGGAACTACAAGTCCGCCATGGACAACGCGGAATACGCGAAGTCCCTCTACATTAACGTAAGCAGGTTCGACAAGGCGACTGAAGCCGACCTGCTGCTTTTGAGGATAAACGCTTCAATGCACGAGAAGCCTGACGGAGGAGGGCTCGTTGCAGTGGATTATTCAAAGTATATTCTGGTGGGCCTCGGATTCATAATAGTAGTCGTCCTGTTTAGGATATTCGACGAGAGGAGGAGGCTCGGCAGGTTGAAGCCGAAGAGTAAGAGTTCGGCCAAGATGGAGGAGGCGGAATGGGATTTGAGCGACCTGCCCGAAGAGCTGGAGGAGTTGGATAAATGAGGGATTCGAGAAACAACCAGATGTTGGTCGCAATACTCGGATTCCTGTTCATATCAATACTGATATTCGGGGCCGGAAGCAAGTATACAGTTTACATAGTAGTCGGACTGATCGTCGTATTGTCATTTTATTTCAGGCAGGAGTTGGGCGCCGAAGACAGCATAGGGAAAAGCGTTAAAAACCAGCTTGCGGGATTGAGCAGCGGAACCGCCCTGACGGGAAACGACAAGAAGGTGCTGATATTCCATATATTAACACGGCTTGAAGAAAGGGATTCGCTGAACATGGAGGAGTTCGCCTCTGAATTCGACTTTCCAATATACTCGCTTAATAGCCTGGTCGAGTGGCTGGAGAAGCGCAGGATTGTGAAATTGACGTATCCGCCGATGAAGAATCTTCCAGTACTCCATCTGACGGACAAGGGAAAATCGAGGACTCTTAGAAACCAGTTGTATGAGGTTCTCGCCCCGAAAGACCTTTTGGGCAACAAGCTTAAGAAGGAGTTTGCTCGGGATATTACGGATTTTCTCGCCAAACACAGGCGGGGTAAATGAATTTTTTTCTCGAACACCAAGGTTTCTCCGCCTACAAAGTGTTCAATAGGAATCCGAGGCTTTCATAAAGTATTGTTGAGGCGAGCGTTATGATTACTCCCGCGATTACGACGCCCGATGCTATGCCTATGTAGGCCCTCCTGTTTTTGATGCCGAGTATGTGGGCTGCGAGGCTTCCGCTGTAGGCTCCTGTGCCTGGAAGCGGCATTCCGACAAAGAGTGCGAGCCCGACTTCCCCGTATTTTTCCACGTAAGGACCCGCCTTGCGCTGAATTCGGGATATTATCCTGTCGAAGAGGGGTATCTTCTCGATTATGTGGAAGAACCAGTCGAGGAATATGAAGAGTGGGAGTATTATCATCACGTTCATGAATGTTGCCGCGAGAAATACTTTGACCGGGTCAAGCCCGTATTGGAGTATGCCGACGGGTATGGCGCCCCTCAACTCTATCCAAGGGACTATTGTTATGGCGAGAACGTATATCCACGGGTCCACCCGAATTAATTCGAACAAGAGTTTAAATCCGGAATACTAAATAAGGGTG
>DSAL01000069.1 GCA_011380095.1 Candidatus Altarchaeales archaeon | reverse complement strand
TTCTCACATCATCAACCTGTAAAAGCGGTTCACCGCCAGTGATGCATACGCTCTTGATGCCAAGCAATTCAACTTCGCTGACAACCGTTTCAACACTCATCTCTTTACCCCCTCCCTTAGACTGCGGAGTATCGCACCAAGAGCACGATAGATTACATCCCGCAAGCCGTATGAAAACCTGCGGAATACCCATAAACTTCCCCTCGCCCTGAATGCTAGAAAAAATCTCGATAGTCTTCATCTTCCTATCACCGCCATGAATTCCCGGAACCTTCCGAATACTGGTCTTTTCTCGAGTGTTCGGTGCTCGAGGATGTTGTAGCCTTTGAATATGTCTTCAAGATAATCTTTTTTTGTGTAGTGGTGTGTCTCAATCCCAAACTGGTTGACTCCCTCAACTTGTTCTTTTGTGAACAATGGCATCTGGGCGAACACAATCGGTGCGACCTCCAACTGCAGGTCTAAAAGTGTTTTAATCTTGTCTTTTGGGAAGTGTTCGAGCACTCCCCCGCTCGAGACTGCGTCAAAACTGTTTTTCCCAAATGCTTTCACGATGTCGAAGAAGTCTGCTTCAACGAACTCTACGTCTTTCCCATACTTTTCCCCGTTTTGCCTTGCGGCATCCAGCACTTTAACGTCACGGTCGAATCCCGTGACTTTGAAGTAGTGTGACAGCGGTATTGCGGTGTATCCCGGCCCGCATGCGGCTTCAAGGACTTTATCACCCTCTCTGATGTATTCCAGATATGTTGGCAGATCTTCCTTGATTGCGGAAAGCGCGGGCTGAAATGACTCGTCATTCAAGTAAAGTTTTCCACCGTCGCTGAAGCGTTTGAACCAGTCTCCCTTCATCTCTAAAAGTCTACATAAACATTATTTCTCGTATTCTACCGGGTCTTTCAAGCCTGCTTTTTCGAATCCCTTCAGTCTGAGTTTGCAGGAGTCGCAGGACCCGCAGGATTTCTTTTGGTCTGTGTAGCAGCTTCGGGTCAGCTCAAACGGGACTCCCAATTCTTTGCCTTTTTCGATTATCTGGGTCTTGTCCAACTCGATTAGCGGAACTTGAATCTTGATTGGTTTTCCTTCGACCCCGCGTTTCGTCGCCAAGTCCGCCATCTTCTGGAATGCGTCGATGAATTCCGGCCGACAGTCCGGGTAGCCGGAGTAGTCGAGGCAGTGGGCGCCAATGTAGATTTCGTCCGCATCAACTGTTTCTGCGTAGGCGAGGGCGATAGAAAGCATTATTGCATTTCTTGCCGGAACATACGTTGCGGGAATACCTGATTTCTCGATATCCCTAAAACTCCTGTCTTTCGGGACCTCGATATTTTTGTCGGTCAGGGCGGAACCGCCGAAAGCCGCCAAATCCAGTTTTATGACCTTGTGGTCGTTGACGCCCAACGCTTTAGCAACCTTTTCAGCCGACTCGATCTCGTGAGAATGGCGTTGGCCGTACTGGACTGTGAGCGCATACAATTCCAATCCTTTTTGTTTTGCGATGTAGGATGTGACAGTCGAGTCGAGTCCGCCTGATAAAAGAACCACGGCTTTCACTTTGTCTTCTCCACCCATTTTCCTTCTCCTTCCCAAAGCCTTACTTTGTGGAGATTCACTTCCCCTTCAAGTTGTGTCCAAATCCAGTCGCAAATATTCTCGGCCGTAGGATTTTCCAAGACTTTATTCAAGTTCTCATGATCAAGCTTGTCCAAAACATTCTCCTGCACGACCTTCTTCAAGTCCCTGAAATCCAAGACCATTCCGTCCCTCCTCTGCTCTCCCGAAACCTCGACCTCAAGCCTGTAGGTGTGGCCGTGGACTCTCTCGCACGCTCCCTTATATTCTGGGAGATGGTGGCTTGCGTCAAAATAAAACCTTCTCGCGACAATCATCTTTTCCTTCCATGCTTTACATCAATCTCGTCGAGCTTGTCCAAAAGCTTCCGGCAGGCCGTCCTAATAGCATCAGACACGTTCACGAACTTCTTGTCAGTCCCGATATGCTGGTTCAAATCATCCAGGATTTCCTGCGGAATATCGACACAAACACGAGTCATACTATCATATCCAAATCATACTGGGATAATATACTCTTTTGGCGTTTAAAAGCGGGCTTTCCGACCGAAAAAAATGCCCTGCCTGCCCTGCCTGTTTTAAACATTCACTCCCATTTTTCTTGAGTTTTATGGCTGAATACGACTTTATCGTGGTGGGTGGAGGAATCTCAGGACTCCTATCAACGCTCGCGCTCGCGAAAAAAGGAAAACGGGTTCTCGTTCTCGAAAAGTCCGGTCATCTCGGGGGGGTATGCCGAAGCTATGATGTTGAAGGATACCAGGTTGATACTGGTCCACACATCATAACCCGCCTCGAACACGGTCCGTTGAAAGAACTGATGGACGAATACTTCACGACTAAGCCCGAGTTCGTCCCGCACGGGAAATATTACGTGCGGATGCACGGGAAACTCAAGCCATTCCCCTGGAATCTGACAGCCTGGATGGGGTTCGACATGCTCCCGATAACAGAGCGGATGTACCTAATAAAAACACTCATATCGGTATCACACCTTTTCAGCTCGGACCCGACGCTCAAAGAAAAGTCGGTACAAGACCTGCTCGGCACGGGACTCACGCAGGACACGAAAAACTTCCTCGACTGCATGTGCGGGTTCATGACGGGAGGCGCAGGCATGGCGGAAACTCCGGTCGCACGATTCATTGACGCCGAAAAATACAAGACTACGAGCAACGGGATATTCGACAAAATAATGAACGTACTTTTCAAGGAAGGCGCCGCAGACCAGACCTATCCTGTGGGCGGAATCCAATCTATAACAAACTCGATCATAAGCTCAATCCCAGAACACATGGCGGAATTCAAGACCGGCGAGGAAGTGAAAAAAATCGACCCTGCGGGAAAAACCGTATCGACCAGTGAAGACAATTATACTGCCGACACAATCATCTACTCGGGATACGCAAGCGACCTGCCGAAACTCGTCGAAAACCTCCCGTCTGAATACCAGGCAAAACTCGGCAAAATACAGCAAGTCCAGTCACTAACCCTCTGGCTCGGGCTCAAGAAAAAACTCTTCGAAAACCAGGGCTCGGAAATCTGGGTAGGCCCCCCCCATGCATGGGTTGTGCCCACCAGCAACTACGACCCGAATCTCGCGCCCCCCGGACACCAGCTCGCAGGCTTCGGATTCCTAATACCCTGGGAAAGCGATGTCAAAACACAGCAAAAAAATATTTTAGAGTCGGTCTATCAGTCGATGCCCGGCGTCGAAGAAAACGTGGAGATGACGCACTTCCAAAACCTGGTTCCGGAAAAAGCGGCGTGGACTGTGACATCCGAGTTCGCGCAAACCAAGACTCCGGTGGAAAACCTGTATCTCGTCGGAACAGACACTGAAAGAAAAAGCATGGGGATAACCCGGGCAAGCTACTCCGTGAAAAACCTCCTGAACGTGTTGAAAGAAGACGGGAAAATCTAGGACGACAACTCGACGTTGCCCCAAATTCTGCCGGAACTCGTGAAATTATAGCCGACAACCCTCGTGTCATTATACACAATCTTAATGAACTCCTCAAACCTGTCTCCCGCTTCAAAAGCCTCCACCGCACATTCAACAGTAGTGGACTTGCCCCTGCCAATCATCAACGGTTCATCCATGAACGTAGCTCCACTATTAAGGCGGCCGCAGACAGAATCTGTGCCATCCATCATCGAAGCATTCACGCCAAGCAAAGTTACGTTCGCCCCAACAGTGTTCAAAAGACTCAGACGAAGGACTCCATTGCTTCTCATTAAAAAATCCTGGGGTGTTACACCCCAAAATCCGAAACTCCCCTTCTCAATGCGGGAGGAGAAACTGAAAAGACCCCACTGCCATATCACGACGAAAATGACGGCGATTACCAGAATCACCCAGCCGTAGGTCATGAGAAATTCAAGACCGCTTTGACCTTTTGCGCCAAACCTTGCCATTACGTCAAATTATTTGAGAGAAAGGATATTAAAAACAAAAAAAATCTTTTCAAAGGCCGGCAATCTCCCGCAAAGAGACTTCAACCATCTCATCCTTCCCGCACATTTCCGTGTCAATGACGACGTCATAAACGGACGTGTCGTCCAAATCTATCCCGTAAAAATCGCGATACCTTTTTTTCTCGCTATTCTCGCGAGCTTCAAGCGCCCGCTTGGCGTCCTCAAAACTTTCGAAATTTCCATCGCGCTCAAACACGCGCTTAGCACGAACGTCAATCGGGGCGGTCAATAAAATCTTCAAGTCCGCATCCACAAAATAGGCGGACAGCCTGCCGTCGACAATGCAGTCGCCGACAGCTTCCGCCTTCTGCCTCTCATCAATCTCTTTATCAACTTCAGGATGCTCTTCCGCGTACTCTGAGAATTCGACGAGCGTCATCCCTCGTTCAGACGCCATCTTCCGCATGACAGAACCGGCGCTCACGTGACTAAACCCGAGTTTTTGAGAAAGCCTTTTGGCGAGAGTGCTCTTTCCGGAAGCAATCTTCCCGCCAACAACCACAATCATTTCCTGGAAAGTCCTGCATACCATCCGCGGGGCAGGAACTTTTCCAAACTCAAGTCGCGCTTCAAGTCGAGGCCCTCAAAACCCTCAACCATTGTCGCCTCAATCCGAGTCACATAGCGTGCAAGCTCGTCCAGACACTTCGTGCACAATACTCCTGAATACGGTTTGGCAGGGCCTTTCGCACTGCGGGTAGTCTTCCTGACTTCGGCAGGTCCTCCTGATGCCACACCCTTCAATACGGCACTGCATCTTCCGCAAACATTCTTGGAATGCTTTTTCGCCTTGTAGTGTGTTACAGTGCGTCCGCCCGGCGTCCTCGTCTTTACCTTTTTAACAGACCTTGACCTTTTCTTTGGTTCAACCATTACTCTCTCCTCACGTTATCTTTAAAATCTTGTTCAAAGCCATTCCAGCAATCATAGAACAAAGCAGGTACCATCCGAACCAGCCCAACTCGAATCCAAGTATCTTTACGACCGGCCCGACGTCCGCGAAATTCCCGCGAAGCCACTGGAAAACTATTATGAACGGGATGAATGTGAATATCATGGGCTTGAAGCTTTGCTTCATCTGCGCTCCCATCAGGCTCATGAGCTCTGACTGGTGCTCCTGCATTCCCTTCATGTCCTTGTTCTTCTGAGCCTGCTTAATCTTCTCCTGCTTGTCCTTAATCTTCTTCTTGTGTTCTTGGAGCATCTCACGGTCCAATACCGCCATTCGGACGAAACTGCTCATTGCGGCAAGGCCCATGCCCACAAACCCTATTATTTCCGCATGCTCGTATAACACTAAAAGCTGACTCATCATGACGCCTACAATTCTCCTCTATAGATAAGAATACATACATTAAAAACATACGAGAATAATAAAAACCATGTTGTCCGAAAGCTCCGGGGGTTATAATAAAAACCATGATGTCCGGCGGTCTAGGAAATTTTCAGGCAACCACCCCCTTTTTT
>DSAL01000039.1 GCA_011380095.1 Candidatus Altarchaeales archaeon | reverse complement strand
GTTTCTTTTAACCTTTTTTGGAATTCCTCAAGTCTTTCATCTGTTATCTCCTCCGCATTCACTTTTTCCGTTGATGTTTTCCCTCTTGTGGTTTCTTTTGTTTGTTCTGGAGTCGGTGCTGTTTCTCGTGTTTCTGTTTTTGGTTTTCCTGTTTGTTGTTTTTCTGGTGTTTCGTTTATTTCTTCCCAGTCTTTGGAATCCATTTCTTCTGCTGGTGTTTTTAGTTTTCTTTGGATTCCTCGCGCTATTTTTTTCCTTGTCTCGTCGTCTGATTGTTCTATTTTTTTTAGTCTTGTTTCTATTAGTTCCTTGTTTTTTGGTGACTTGTTGTATTCGCTCTCGAGTGTTTCATATAGTGTTTTCGCGTTCACGCCGGCGAAGTCTTCTTCAGTGAAGGGTTCACCTGTTTTCTTGTTTTTCTGGTTTCCTTTTAACGCGAATACGAGCACTTTTTTCGCGGCTGTTATTTCTTCTTGCGTGGCTTTTCTTTTTGTCTGCCCCTTCTTGTCTTGGTCCAAGCCTATGTTAACGTGGTCTCCCACCACTATTTGTCCTTCGGCTACTGTTGTGTATGCGGTGTCGTCTGCTTCAACTGCCGCTGGAATTCCTGTGCCTTTTTCTGTGAAATCGTAGTCTCTTCCAAGGACTCGCCGGTATGCTTTTTTGATGAATGACTCCTGGTATGGCGTCCGGTAGTCGTGTTTTGCGTTGTGCACTGCGTCTGCAATGTTGCGTATTTTTTCTATTTCGCACGTCTCCACGTACTCGTTATCAAATTTTTTGGGCGTCTTTGTTACCTCGTGTTGTGTGAGCGCCTAGTTTGCCAAAATATTGGAGTGCACTGGCGTTTTCGACTGGCTTGACTGGCGTTTGATTTCATCGTATATCCTGTCTGCTTTCTGAAGGTTATCCGCCATTCCTCTTTCTGTGAGGCTGGTGCCGTGCTTGTATGTAAGGGCGATGCTGTTCATCGCCGAAGCCCACATTGCGCTTCCCTTGGCTCCCGCCTCTTCAAAGAGTTTTCTCGCTTTTTCGGCTTCACGGTACGCCATGTTATTGTCGTATATCCTGTCGACCTTGTCGTGTAGCTTCCACCTGTTTAGGTGGTAAAATGAGGCTGCGTGGTGTCCAAATCCTTTTACCGCCGTATCGTCTGATTTTTCCAGTACTTTCGCAAGCTTCACGTATTCTTCGGTCATGGAGAATCTCTCTTGAGGATTGAGTTTTCCCGAATTCACTAGTTCTGTTATTGCGGTCAGCTTCATGCCGGCAAGACCCAGCGCTTCCCTCGAATCACCGAACTGTTCGAATACCCTGTTGTCTATCGCATTGAAGACGCCGTGGAAATCATTCTTCCTCCGAGCCTCTAAAGCGTTAGCCCTTATCTCTGCCGGGATAATCCTGGACTTTTGCTTGTCTTTTTCATCCGCAAACACTTCGTAGACTTCGTCTGGCGGGGTTTCAAGAGGTTTTTTTTGTTCACGTCGTTGAACCACAGCCATATTAGTAACTATCCCCCACTGCTTCCTTAAATATCCGTCTTTTTGTTGGAGTCTTCCAATAGTCTTGTGATTTCCCTTATTTTTCCGCGTTTTTCCCCTGTTGTCAGTTTTGATACCGAGGTCTTCAAGTCCACGTCCGGGTTTGTTCCCGCCTCCAGTATTTTCGCGGCCTGCCTGAATTTTTCCTCGACGTCTTCCGGCCTTCTTTGTTTTTGCCGGTAGTATTCCTTGAATGCCTGCTCGAATTTTTTCACGTCCCCGTCGTCGTCCGGGATTCCCGACTTCACGAGGTTGAGCATCCTGCGCATCTTAACGTCCTTTTCAAATATCCTGTTGTCGTCTTCAACCGGATTTTCCGAGACGAGCGCCGCCTCAAGCATCACGTCCTCCGCGATTCTCCTAAGGGAAGGCTTCTGCCATTCATTAACTTTTTCGACTATCGCGATGTTTCTAAGCCGTGAAATCTCCTGCGGGCTTCCCACCACCCCTCTCGTTTTTTTCTCGACTTCTTTGGCGGCCGCCCAAAGAAGGCTTCTGCCGTTTTCCGCCTCCATTATTTCGGCACTGTTTTTATAGACGCGCATGGCGTCGACGGCATCCTCAAGCCTTTGTTCAAGTATTTTTGCCGGGATTCTGGAGGCGATTCCAAGAAGACTCCCGTATTTTATGGCCGCCTTCTCGCCGTCCGAAATCCACGGGTCGACGGCGGTCTTCAAAAGCCTGGTCTTGAGTTTGCTTGCGCGTATGACCAATCCAGTCTCCCCAAACTCCATCGGCTGTTCCGGCTCGGAAGGCTTAGACTCGCGCCTTCCCCCCTCTTGTCCGCGTCTGTCTTTCAACGGACTCATATCAACCCCAAAAACTTCACGTCAACTTAACCCTCAACTTCAATGTTTAACGGTCGTTTTGCGAAATTAAACCATTTTTTTTATGTGCGCTTAATCATTCACTTTCGCGTTTTCGGACAGGGCGTCGTATGCTCCAGTCGTATTCAACCGGGAATCCCGGCCTGCTCACGCCTTTTTTCAAATCCTCAAGCAGTGCGTTTGCAAGCTTTATCCTGACATTTCTTTCACCGCCGTCTTTAGACCATTCCACGAACTTGTGGAGTCTTGAGTTCACGACATCAGGCTCCTCCTCATACATTCTCTTCGCCTGGCCGAACAGGACGTCGTAGGCTCCCCGTGCAGTGTCAATCTTCTGCTCGACCGCTTCAAGAGTGTCGCCTTTCTCCTCCTTCCAAAAAACGGTTTCAAGAGCCTTCTCCAGCCTGGGGTTGTCTAAAAGCCACGCGATTAACGTCGGCTTCAGGCTTACGCCCTCGGCGGCAATCCTCCTGGCCCTCACGAAATCGCTTTCCGCGGCTACCACTCTTCTTTTTTCTGTGGCACGTGTTTTTTCAGCCGGAAACTCCAAGATTTCTTCAGCCGGCTCAAGCCTCTCTTTTGAAAAACCCAAACCCCGCATTATCCTTGAAAAAAACCCCGGCTTCTCCCGTGCGGGCGAGTCTGCCGGGTTTTCATAAGCTGGCTGGCGGAAATCCAAAATGTTTTCGAAAGCCAAAGAATTTATCTCCGCCGGTTGCGGTATTTGGCCGCTAATCCTGTTTCTATCGCTTATGGGCTTAATATGCCTTTTCCTTTCCGCAACAGACATCTGCAATTCACCTAAACTATTATGAACACTATTCACCTAAAAATCGCATTATTCTTTTTTTACAATTTTATCCTTGTATTTTATATAACATCAACAAGTTTATGCCGCAAAAATGACGGAAAATGAATTCAAGTCCATAGAGGCGAAATGGCGCGGAAAATGGGCTGAATCCAAGGTGTTTGAGCCCGAGCCGGACGGTCGCAAGCCGTTCTACCTGACGGTCGCATACCCTTATCCCTCCGGAGGAATGCACATCGGCCACGCCCGAACCTACACTGTTCCCGACGTCATCGCACGGTTTAAGCGGATGCAAGGCTACAATACGCTCTTCCCGATGGGCTGGCATGTGACCGGAACACCGATAATCGGCGCGGTCAACCGGCTTAAAGAGGGCGAGGAGAAACAGCTTCATGTTTTGCGCGACGTCTACGGCATAAAAGACGACGAGTTGCACAAGCTTGACGAGCCAATGAAATTCGCGAGATACTTCATTGAAAACCATTATCTCGCCGGCATGCGGGGCCTCGGATACACGATTGACTGGAGGCGGCAGTTCACGACAAACGACCCCCACTACAACAAGTTCGTTGAATGGCAGTATAAGGGCCTGAAATCCAAGGGGCTCCTAAAGCAGGGACTCCACCCGGTCAAATACTGTACTGTGGACGAGAACCCTGTCACAACACACGACCTTCTTGAAGGCGAGGACGCGGAAATCCAGGAGTTCACGCTCCTGAAGTTCGAGTTCGGCGGCAAATTCCTGATTGCCGCAACACTCAGACCCGAAACAGTGTTCGGGCAGACCAACATGTGGGTTGGTCCAGACGTCGCATACGTTGAGGCTGACGTGGACGGCGAAACCTGGATTGTGAGCCGGGAGTGCGCCGGCAAACTCGGCTACCAAGACCACAAGGTTGAGGTCAAGAAAGAATTCTACGGGTCTGAACTGATAGGAAAATACTGTAAAGCTCCCGGCATTGACAGGGAAATCATAATCCTCCCATCATTATTCTGCGACCCGGGCATTGCGACAGGGCTTGTCACATCCGTCCCCTCCGACGCACCATTCGACTACATGGGGTTGAAAGACCTTCAGGAAAACGAGGAGATGTGCCGTGAATACAATCTTGACTGCGGGAAAGTCAAGGCGTTGAATATAATCCCAATCATCAACACTCCAAGATGGGGCGACGATGCCGCTGTTAAAATCTGCAAGGAGTTTGGTGTCACAAGTCAGAAAGACTTCGAGAAATTGGGGGAGGCGACAAAAGAAGTCTACAAGGAAGGATTCCACAAGGGAGTCCTCAACGAGAACTGCGGGAAGTATTCCGGCATGAAGATTGTGGACGCCAAAGACATGGTAAAACAGGACTTGATTGACGCCGGCAAAGCCTCAACACTCTTGGAGTTCTCAAAGACCGTCACATGCAGGTGCGGAGGCAACGTGGTTGTCGCCAAAAAAGAATCCTGGTTCATCGACTACGCCAACCCCGAGTGGAAGGAGCTTGCAAGAGAATCCGCAAGACGCCTGAACGCGATACCCGAGGGCACCCGCGACGAGTATTTGAAGACGATAGACTGGCTTCACGAGTGGCCGTGCATCAGAAACTTCGGTTTGGGCACGAAACTCCCCTTCGACGACAAGTTCGTCATCGAACCCCTGTCCGACTCGACGATATACATGGCGTTCTACACCATAAGCCACCTGGTGAAAGAATTGGATGTTAAAGCGTTGACTCCGCACTTCTTCGACTACGTCTTCAGGGGCGAGGGAACAGTAGAGGAGGTTTCAAAGGAGACGGGTGTTCCGACAGAAAAACTGGTTGAAATCAGAGACTCATTCGACTACTGGTACCCGCAAAACTGGCGTTGCTCTGCGCTTGAACTCATACAAAACCACCTGACTTTCATGCTCTTCCACCATGTCGCACTCTTCCCAAAGGAAAAATGGCCTCAAGGCATCGCAAGCTTTGGAATGGGGCTTTTGGAAGGCAACAAGATGAGCTCCAGCAAAGGCAATGTTGTGCTCGTGCGCGACGCCGTCGGAAAACACGGGGCGGACGTCGTCCGCCTCTTCCTCATGGCGAACGCCGAACCCTGGCAGGACTTCGACTGGCGGGAAAACTTGGTGGTGGCGGCAGAGAAAAAGCTCACTCAATTCAAAAGACTCTTTGAAGACGCACGGCAAATCAAAGAAGACGGAGAACTGGAATCAATCGACTTTTGGATGCTTTCACGGCTCAACCAGCATTTGAAGACCGCCAACGAGTGCCTTGAAAACTTTGAGACCCGCAGGGCGCTTCAATCGGTATTCTACGGTCTTTTGAAGGACTGGAACTGGTATGCAAGGCGAACCGAACCGAAAAGGCAGGTGGCGGAAAAAGTTTTTGAAAAATGGGTTTGCGCGCTAACACCGTTCACGCCCTACACT
>DSAL01000097.1 GCA_011380095.1 Candidatus Altarchaeales archaeon | reverse complement strand
GTATCTGGGAGTATAGTATACTCCTCCTGCTTTTTTGACTTCCGGCTTTTCCTCGACCTTCGCCCGATGCCCTTCCGTCAAACGTATGACTTTCCCCAAAAACTGCTCGTAGACGTTTCCGAGTATGTCCGCGCCAATCACCGAGAACTCGTAGGGGCAGTCGGGGTAGTAGAGGTTTTTGAATATGTCGTTGAAGACTTTGTCGTCGATATGTATCGCCGGACTCAGCATGTCCGGGATCGAAGTCCTGTCTTTCTCGTCCTTGAAGTGGAATATGCCGGAATTGTATTTATCGTCAGCCTTCTCAAAAATCTTCAGCAGGCGGGGGTAGATTCCCTCTTTGTCCGACAATTCCCGGAGTTGCCCGTATTTTTCTATCCCCCGGTCCTCGCAGATGCGCAGGAATAGTATCCGGTCCACGTTTTTCTGGACGAGAAAATTTATCTCCCGAACAGACAATCCCGGATTTCGCAGGGCGATGTTTTTCGCGAGCAAATCACGCCAACGCTCGATTTCCTTGAGGAACTCGTCGTCGACTTCGGACGTCCCCTTCTTGCCTTTCGCGGATTCGGCGTACTGGTCGAATGCTCCTTCTTCAACCGATTTTTTCGAGAATACTTTTTCAATCTCCCCCCATTTTTCCGCGTATTCCGAGTAGTTGAGGTATAGGATTCTGCCGACGCTCGCCGAGTCGCTGGGCGACGGCTTTCTCCTGCAGTCATAGACCGCGAACTCCTCGAAATCCGTTAATACCGCGAGCGGCAGTTTAGAGCTCCAAGAGTATCTTCTAACCTGGTGTGCAGGATTCACATCCTGCCTGATGTTTACCGACGGCTTCTTTGTCTCAAGGAAGAAGATGCGTTTCCCGCCAATCCTAAACGAATAGTCGGGCGCCTTGGTGACTCCGCCGATCTTTATCGCATCCTCGTGTATGACGTCCTTGTAAGCTTCGGCCTTTCCCGACTCGTTGTTGACATCCCAGCCGAGCGCCTCGAAAAAAGGGTCGATGAACTCTCGCCTAAGCTGGGTTTCATTATAGCTTGGACTGAGATACGACTGCTTGTTACGCTCAAAACGTTCAACAAGCTCTAAAACCTTGTCCGGACAAGCCATTGTAAAAAAACATCGAGTTTTGAACTTATAATCTGTTTGTTGTGTTGGGGTTTTTGCCGGGTTCGGCTGGACCCTCTTCTTTTTATACCCTTTTGTCGTATATGTTAGAAGTGTTTTTTCACTCTGAAACACTGTTTTCTGGGTAATGCCGGGTGCGCCTGGGTTACGCCGAGCAGATAACCAAAAAAAAAAGTATCAGTAGAAGATGGCTCGCATACACTCTAGGAGAGGAGGCAATTCCGGCTCGAAGAAGCCTTATCGTGAGAGGGCTCCCGAGTGGATTGGCTTGAGCAAGGCCGAGGTTGAGGAGCTTGTCGTCAAGTTCGCAAAGGAAGGCAGGCGGCCGTCGATGATTGGATTGATTTTGCGGGACCAGTACGGGGTTCCCGACGTCAGGCAGGTTACGGGAAAGAAGATTGCGGGCATTCTTGAGGAGAAAGGTGTTGCGCCGGATCTTCCCGAAGATTTGTACAGCCTTATCGCAAAAGCCGTGAAACTGCGCGAACATTTGGGCAAGAACAGCAGGGACGTGCACAACAGGAGGGGGCTTCATTTGATAGAGTCCAAGATTAGGCGTCTCACAACATACTACAGGTCGAGCGGGAGGATACCAAAGGATTGGAGGTACGATCCCGAGACCGCGAAAATATTGGTTTAGACTAGATTTAAGATGATGGTAAAGGCTTTGTTGAAAACGGATTCGAAAAACCCCGAGGCGCTGGCGAAAGCCTTGAACGCAGACAACATTAGCGCCGACTCTTTGAAAGTCGAATGTGTCGGGGGACGCCAGGTTGTGACAACCGTCGAATCCAAGAGTCTTTCGACATTGATTTCAACGCTTGACGACATCGTATCCTGCATGCAGGCGGGGGAGAAGGTGATGCGCGGTGGCTAAGGCTAAGCAGAAGAACGTGAACGCGTGGAAGAAGAAGAAGTTTTACACCATACTCGCGCCCTCAAACTTTGACGAGAAGGAGTTGGGCTCGACGGTTTCAGCCGACCCCGGCCTTTTGAAGGGGAGGACGATCCAGACGAGCCTTGCGGAATTAATGGACGACAGGAGGAAGCAGCATTTGAAGATAACGTTTGAGATAGACCATGTGGAAAAGGACAAGGCCTACACAAAATTCAAGAAATTCATGATACCGGTCGGCTACCTCCGATACAAGGTTCGCAAGGACAGCACTAAAGTTGATGTGGCAAGCGACATCACGTTCGAAAACGAAAAACTCAGGCTTAAGGCGATGGTATTGAGCAGGTACAAGCTGAGCGAACCCCAGAGGAAGGAGATTTCAGCGATAGCGAAAAAACATTTGAGCGAATACTCGAAAAAGACTCCGGAACAGGTACTGCAGCTCACATTATTCGGAAAGTTGGGCACTGAAGTCTACAAGGAGTGCAGGAAGATCGCTCCAATCAACCGGGTCGAAGCATACCACATCGAGCGGCTCTGATTTTTTTAAAATACTTTCTTCCCTGAAACATCCAGTACTACCGTGTTTAGTCCCGCCAGTTGCGGGGTTTTCCTGATTATCTCGGCGACGTCTTTCGGCTTGCACTGGCTTTTCGACGATAGTATGAAGACCGCGTGCTCGGGCTCGAGCATGAGGTTCAGAAAGATTTTCTTGTATATGTCTTCGGTCTTGCCGAACTCGAGGTTGAATGAGACCTGGGGCTCCACCCAGACGAGTTCAACCCGCCCGTAGTCGATTCCGTTGTTCACGACAGACGCGTTCTCGACGACTGAATAGGATTGTTCTTTGCCGAGATTTTTGTAGTAGTCGATGATGGCGTCCTTGAAGTTGAGGCTCGATGATTTAACGTGCCTGTCCAGCGCCTCGAAACCTGAGAGAACGTCTATCATTTCGCGAAACTCCTGCACTTTTCAATCGCCTCGTGGAGGCTTGCAATGACGTCGGTTGCAGTCAGCGACTCCCCTAATTTGTCGGATGCGATTTCTCCCGCAAGGCCAGTGAGAAATGCTCCGGCGCACGCGGACTCAAGACACAACTTGTTTTGGGCGAGCAGTCCTCCGATTACTCCGGCCAGAACGTCGCCGGTCCCGCCCTTCGTCATGAACGGAGTCCCCGACTTGTTGAGCCTTGTAGTAGTTCCGTTTGAAATTACGTCGACCTCGCCCTTCAAAACGATTGTGGAATTGATTTTTGACGCGTTCTTGGCGGCAATTTCAGATATTTTTTCGAGGTTGCCTTCGGCTTTTCCAAACAGTCCTTCAAATTCTTTCTTGTGGGGAGTCAGGATTGCCTGCCCGTGAAGCCAGTCGAATTCCAAAAGATTCAGCGCGTCGGCGTCAATCACCGTCGGTTTTTTCCAAGACAATATTTTCTTCAACGCCTCTTTTGACTCTTTCGCCCTGCCCATCCCGTTTCCGACGACAATAGTGTCAAAAAGAGAAGCGTCCAGGACGTCGAGGCTTTCTGCTGTCACGAAATCTTTTGATTCAAGAGGAGTCACCATGATGTTTGGGTCGAACGGCATCTTGTCGGCGACATACTGGGGAACCGCGAGCGTCACAAGGTCTGTTCCGACCCGCTGGGCGGCCTGTCCGACTAGTGTTGGAGTCCCGATATACTGTTTAGCACCGCCAATTACGAGGAGTTTTCCGAACTCGCCCTTGTGCGAGTCTTTCTTTCTGGCGGGTATCGCACAAACGACGTCTCCCGGACCGCAGTATAATTCCGCTTCTTCGGGTATTCCTATGTCCGCCACTTTAGCACCTATTACCTTACTCTCATGCAGGCTTAAAACCATGTCCGCCTCCACCATGCCGGCAGTAGGAGTATCGACTGAGAGTTTGAGCGCCGGACTCCCGTTAATCTTTGCGACAATTGACTTCGACGGCTCGCGCAAAACTCCGGTGAATCCCGTGCCAAGAAGCGCGTCAACAATGAGTTCGAACCCGTCGAGCGGGCCGACATCCTCAACCGACTTTATCTCGGCGACGTCGAGCTTTTCCGGAAGACGCTCGAAATTCAGCCGGCATAATCTTGAACGCTCGCCCGCGAGAGCGTAGAGTTTTATGTTGGCGCCGTTTTGAAAGAGGATTCTCGCCGCAACCAACCCGTCACCCCCATTATTCCCCCGCCCCGCGAATATACACACGCTTCGATACCGCATGCACTCGTCAGCCACCGCCTTACCGGCGTTCTCCATTAGTGTTTCGGTCGGAACGCCCAGATACGCCGCATTAATGTCAAGAACACGCGAATCCATCACTTAAAGAATACGAACCCAAAAAAAATAAATATCCCCGCCATGAATGGCGGGGTATTTAGAAAAAACCGCGGAAGACGCTTGCGCATTCATCCGCGACTTTAAAGTCGCAGTATCCTGCGGTTTTTCTGATAAATCCAAGACACGCCAAACAAACAATTAAAAAAACGGGTTTTGAAAGCCTAAAGGAGGTTCGCGAGATTCTTTATGTCCGTATTCGCAACGTGAGTGTAAATCTGCGTGGTCTTCAAGTCCTTATGCCCAAGCAATTGCTGGATATACCGTATGTCCGCTCCGGATTCGAGCAGGTGGGTGGCGAAACTATGCCGTAAAGTGTGGGGTGTCACATTCTTTTTGACCCCCGCTTTTTTAGAAGAGGATTTCACAATCTGCTGTATAGTCCTTTTGTTATATCTCCCGCCTCTTTGAGAGATGAATACCAGACCCGCCTCTTTCACGCCAAAAACCCCCAAAGCATCCATTAATCGTTTGTGGAGAAACACGACTCTTTCTCTATCCCCCTTCGCCGCCTTCAGATGAATGATTTCCCTGTCAAAATCAATGTCCGGCCAACTGATGTTTCTCACCTCATCCAGGCGAAGCCCCGCATAATACAGAAACATGACGACAAGCTTATGCTTCAAATTATTTGCGGAATCAATCATCCGGTTCACCTCCCCCCTGCTTAAAACCAACGGTAGCTTTAAAGATTTTCTGGCCAACGGAAGTTTCTCATTAAATTTTGTATTCAAAACGTTTTCATGGAAAAACTTCAAGGCAAAATAAGCAGACCTCATCGTCGACTTGCTCTTGTTGGAATATGACAACAAAAACTCTCTCGGCGTCCTGCCCGAAGAAAGAAACTCTTTAACTATCGAGACGTAAGATTTACCGGTTTGAGGCGAATACCTCCTAAGTTTCACCTCCCCACCCAGCCTGCCAATAAGCCCGTATTGTTCTTCCAGCGAATAACGTTTAATCTCATAAGACACGGTAATAAAATAGTGTCACAGAATCATATAAATCTCGCTTTTTACCCAAAATAACCATATTAAACGAATATGTATCTCGCCTAATAGTTTTTAATTGCAATTCTAAAACCTGCCTTTCTCGAAGAGAAAGTAACCCTAAATCCTGAAAGTTGTCGCCTTCGTTAAACGGACAAACGAGGAGAAAAAAAGAAATGCTTCGCAATTTCTCATAACAAATGTTTAACGGCTTCATTTCATTACACCCAAATTTTTACTTACTTTGAAAAACAAAAAAAACGGATGAGAGGGGGGCTAGTCCTTTGGACATGCTCAAAAATGGAACATTTTTGGCATCCTAAAAATCTTTGATT
>DSAL01000055.1 GCA_011380095.1 Candidatus Altarchaeales archaeon | reverse complement strand
TTTGGGATTGCCGCAAGTCCTCCAAGGGAATTCAATGCCGTGGTCGTAGTCTGAGAAATCGCTCCGCTTGCCGTGAAAGTCAAGTGCCCTCTCGTACTGCAACTCCACTGTGCCGCAGACTTCAGGCAAGTCTCCCCGGAAACAGGCTGGTAAGACGGCGGCTCGTTATGGTTTACGTCAAAATGCAGTATATACTTTCCGCTTGAAGACGGCGTGCAGTCAAACATTATCACAGCGTCTTTAGACGGCGAATTTCCTTTGGTAAAACCGCAGTTCACGTGCTCTCCCTGCGAATCACTCTCCAAATCATCGCGCTCAAGCCAAACATCCGACATGTAATATTTTCCCTGCGGCGCGTCCACAAACCTAACTCCCAAACCGTCTACCGAAGCCTTCTCGCAGGAAAACCTCCCGTCCAAAACACTGCACGCTCCTCCATCGTCTGGCGTGCAAAGGCACCCCAAAAAAAGAAACAAAGTGATGAGGAAAAACAGGTTTTTCACAATCATTATATCTGCGTTCAAGGGTAAAAATACGCTCTAGAACACCAAAAAATCAGGAAATAATAAAAATAAAATAAAAAAAATAAAGTGAAAGAAAGTAGGAATGTGTGTATGTTTATGCTTTCTTTACGTTTTCAGCTTTAGGTCCTCGGTCGCCTTCAGTGACATTGAATGTCACGCGGTCTCCCTCATCAATCTTGACGCCTCCTTCAAGCCCGCTTTCGTGGACGAAGTAGTCTTTGCCGTCATCGCCGTTGATGAAGCCGAATCCCTTACTCCTGTTGAAAAACTTTACAGTTCCTTCAGTCATTTACACTATCACCTCCTTCATGTTCTTTCAGTCCCGCAGATACTGCAGAATAACTTGTTGAACGAGAAAATGCTCTTGTCATAACCGCAGTTATCACAGGCATTAATGTTGTCTATCAATTCTGTCATATTACTAGTTTCACCTCTATTTTTTGTTGCTGTAGAAAAAGTTCATCAAATTCACAGGATACTCAAATCTTATACCTAATAAAATTATATGCTCAATTCTACTGACCAAATATACGCGCTACCGGTTAATAAACGCGAGAAAACACTCGATTCAGAAAAAAAGTCTTCCAAACGCGAAATAACGTTAACTTTCACCGGATTTTTAGATTTATCCCGCCCTATCTTTACTAATGGTTGAAAAACACGTTTTTCCCGGCGCAAGGCAAGAGAATCCCTTAAACCCAGCCGAACTTTTGGAGTTATCAAAGACACTCAACAAGTCCTCCGGCGGGATTGCGTTCACTGCTACAGCCCACACGTCGTTTTCCGAAATCAAATTTGCCGTGAAGCCGACATCCGGCGTTGGCTTTTCCATGCAATTGAATAGCTGCCTGAAAAACCTTGAGACAGCACTCTCCCAGATGGGCATTCCAAAAGAGATGGTATGCCAGCAGTCGATATACTCCATGGCAACCCCGCAAGAGTTGGAAGCAACTTGCGCACGCCACTTCTTCGGCAGCACGCCACCAACATCATACATAGCAGAACCCCCCATTGGGGGTTTCGGCTTGTCTTGTGAACATTTAGTATTAATGCCGCGGGGCGGCGGCATTGGGATTAAAAGACGGCAAGTAACTCTCGAAGCCGGCTCCAACTTCGAAGAGACTATTATTGAAAACAATAATGCAAGAATAACAAAAACCGCGGTAGAACACGAAAAATATGGCATGGCAAAATACACTGTTGTTGAAGGAAAAAACGAGAAATTCAAGAGGATTTACGCGGCAGGATTGAGCGGCGGAACAGAAGATATAGAAGATTCCGCAAGAGGCGCGTTTGAACTTCAAAAAATGATTCTGGAAAAAGAGGGCATGGATTTCATCCACATCCTCTGTCAAAGAAATTTTATTGAAGACATTGACGGAGAAAATTACCACGCCTTCAACGGGGTGCGCAGAATATTCTACGGGAACGCGTTTACCCCAGGCCACCTGCACAATGACTGGCCGGCGGCAACAGGCATAGGTCAGGATGGGAATGGGGTGGTAATAACATTTATTGCGGAACAGTCAGGCAAGCGTAGGGTATGCGTCGACAATCCCGGCCAAACCAGAAGCGACAGTTATGCAGGCGAATTCCAGGCTACACAAGCCGTCACCAAAAAAACAGGCATGCAGGTCGGCATGCCAATAAGTCATGTCGGAGCCGGAAAACCAGTTAACCGGCCCGCGTTCTCAAGAGCCCTCATTCTTGCCGCATCCGACCCTTCAAGCGTTGATGCTGGGGACGTTTTAGGCGAACTCTTCATTAGCGGCACCGCGTCAATAACTGGGAAAAAAGAGGGGGGCAGACACATACCCTACTCGCCGAAAGATTTCACGCCACAATACGTGAATATATGCGAGCTGGAAAAGATAGTGGGCAATGATAAGCTGAAACAATGCGGACTGAAAATCCACGAATACGGCGGAAAGATTTTCGCCGAAACCGCGGTTGAAGCGCAAACACTCGACTTGATAAACAATATTGCAAGGCTCATAAGCCCGGAAAACCTGGAAGGACACAACATAAACGGTTACGCGCGGTTTGACGACCTGAAACGGCTTTGGGTATACGTGAAAAACCCGCAGGACGAGGGGAAAGTCCAACAACTATGCGGAAAAATATTCGGGGAAACACCAATCACATACGTCAAAGCAGACGTATGCTACTCCGACCTCCTAGTAGAAATCGGGGGGTCTGGAGCAATCAGAAAAAAGGATAAAGACTAAACCCAATTCAAACAAAAACTGTTTTTACAACAATACTTTAATCCTTGCGCAATACTACAATACGTCTGGCGACAAAAAATACCTTCTGATTAGATGGTTACTTGGAGCATTCCTCCTGGCATCAAGCTATTACCTGCTGTGGGTCAGAAAAAATGCGTCGGTTGGATATCCATTACACTAGCAGTCGCCAACTACCCGAGTAAACAAAGAAAAGTCCGGACTATTATTCTCCAAAACTATGTGCACTTGTACGATATAAAAAAAGAGATAGTTGCCGATGGCGTGACTTGAACACGCGGCCTCCAGATTGCTCCGCGCAAGGTTTTTCCGTTTCGCGGAAAAACCTTGACCAAAAGAGTTTCTCCCGGATTTAGCCTCCTACAAGCTAGAGCCTGAATGAATCACCCGCAAGGGCGATTCCCGTTTTTGATCGATCCTTTTTTTTGAAAAAGACCGGCTTATGAGTCTGGCGCTCTAGACCAGCCTGAGCTACATCGGCGAACTGGAAATCCAGTTCACAGATTGGCGTGTCCTGCGGACACGCCTTAGGAATACTGTAAACTGAATATTTTTTTTATCCTGTCATATCACTGACATTCACGTTTTTCTTTTTTTTGATTGTGAGTCTGGCGCTACGATGAAAACGTGCAAAGCGTTTTCAGCGCGCCAATACCCGTAGGGTATTGAGCGTAGACCAGCCTGAGCTACATCGGCGAACTGCAAATCCAGTCTCTTGCCTGGGACTTTCACTTTTTTTTGGGTTTTGGTCGAGGGGATATATAGGGTTTCTCTGTTATTTATATTCTTATGCGCAGGGTTCGTTTTTTCGTGTTGGTTTTGCTGGGTTTTCTGATTATTTTCGGCGTGATGTTTAAAGTCGGCTTTACAAGTGTTTTAAGGCAGGTTTTGGGCATGGGTTTCGGGTGGTTCCTAATTTTTCTGGGCATTCAGGCTGTGATGATGTTTTTGTGGGCTTTGAAGTGGCGGGTCGTCCTCTTGGATTATGATATTTCTTTTAAACGCATCCTGCCGGTCTCTTTCATGGGTTACTTCATGAATAGTATGACTCCAATGGGGATGGCGGGCGGCGAGCCGGTTAGGGCGTATGTTTTGGGCAAGACTGAGGATATCAGCGTCGAGGATTCCGCCGCATCCGTCATAGTCGACTTGTTTTTGGAGATATTCCCCTTATTATTCCTGATACTTTTGGCGATCTATTACGTCGTCTCTTTTGATGTTGGCGTTTTGGCGTTCACACTGCTTTTGGCTTCGGCCATTGCCATATCATGTTTTCTCGCATTCATCCTGCTTTTGGTTGTGAACGAGGGTCTGGCCAACTTGATTGTCGGAAAAAGTGTTGGGCTGGCCGCGAGGATTCCCGTCAAATTCTTGAAGAATCATGCGTTGGATGCGAAAAAGCGGATGGACGAGATCAGGTTCAACTTCAGGTGTGCTATGAAGTCTGCCATGTTCAACAAGAAGATTCTTTTTTTCGGAACGATCATCTCATCTGTCATATGGTTTTTGAATATACTCCGCGTCTACCTCATCTTCCAGATGCTTGGCGTCGAATTGTCCATACCTGTTTTGGTTGTCACGCGGATTACTGTCGTCGCAGTCTCGTTCGCAAGCATCATTCCCGGTGCGGTCGGCCTTTGGGAGGGGTCGACGACATGGATTTTCAGCGTATTCGGGATTCTTCCAGCCACCGCTATGGCTGCCGCATTGATTGAACGTTTCTTCAGCTATCTTATAGCCAATATTATAGGATTCATTTCGGCAAGCTATCTCGGCTACTCCAATCTTGGCGGAAAATATTTTGAATAGCCAGGGCCGTCCCTTATTAAGTTTTAAAATAAATTTCTGTCTTAAGGGTCGTGCGTCATGGACGAGGAAGGCTTTTTCATAACCCTTGGTTTTGTGATTCTCGCCGGATTTTTGGGGAGGGTCGCATACCGCAAGACCAGGCTTCCTGAAATGATTTTCATGATATTCTTCTCAAGGCTTGCGAGCACGAGACTCCTCATACGCCTGGACAAATCCTACCAAAAAGATTCATCAGAAAAACCGCAGAATACTGCGACTTTAAAGTCGCGGATGAATGCGCAAGCATCTTCTGCGGTTTTTTCTAAATATCCCCGCCATTCATGGCGGGGATATTTATTCATACTCGCGACAATGTTCCCCCGCGGGTTCGTTGCAACAGTCCTCGCATTCATCCCCTAAGCGAGGGAGTCGTCATACCCTGGCTCACAGAAATTGTCCTCCTACTCGTATTCCTCACAAATATAACCTCGATTATCGCAGCATCATACTACCAGCAAAAGATGCCAAAAGAACAACTGCCGAAAAACGCTTAAAACATATTTTTTATAACCAAACACCCTATTCATATACTTCGATTAAGACCCCGTCTTAGCGTAGTCTGGTTAACGCGGCCGCCTGTAGTTGGAATATCCCTCTTTTGAGGGATGCGGCCCATATTTATCAGCAGCGAGCGGCAGACCCCCGGTTCAAATCCGGGAGACGGGAAAACACTCAAAATTTTAAACCAAAAAAGCGTATAGATACAAAACCCTGCCTTGGTGGTGTAGCGGACTATCATGAAGCCCTGTCGCAACCCTTTTCCGCTTCGCGCAAAAGCGTTGACGGAAAAACTTGCAGTAAGGCTTCGACCCGGATTCGAATTCCGGCCAGGGCGATTCTCTTCCTTTATTTTTGTTTCGACCCGGATTTGAACAATCAGAAAATCCGCAGGATTTTCTGTGCACCAAAAAAATCCGTTGGATTTTTTTGAGTGTTCCGGCCAGGGCGCTCTATTCTCTATTGTTTTTTTTGGGAAACGTGTTTTTCCTGGTTCTTTGGCTAAAATCTTGCTTTAAATACTCTTGTGCCGATATTATGGGTTGTCATGGACGGTTTTTACGGTAAAGGTTCGGGGAAGAAGGGGTTCGGCAGG
>DSAL01000035.1 GCA_011380095.1 Candidatus Altarchaeales archaeon | reverse complement strand
GAGGTTCCCTACACTGATTTTTTCTTTGCCAGCCCGCCTCTCCAGATCTATTTGTTCGCGGTACTCTTGTTTTTTGTCGGCGGGAATATTCTCCTTCTGAAGTTGGTTCCGATTTTGCTTAGCGTCTGGACTTCTTTTGTGGTTTTCAAGATCGCCCGATTGTACGGCGGGTTTCGCCAGGCGCTTTTGGCTTCCGTGTTCTTTCTTTTTTCTTTTTGTTGTCTTACGACTTCCGACTATTCGAGCGGAGTCCACATCTCGATTTTTCTGATAACCTGCATGGTGTATCTCGCAAGGACTGGCAGGCCTGTCGCATCAGGTTTTTTCGGCTCGCTCGCGCTTCTCACCCGCCTTTACGCTATGTTTCCGGTCGCGGGCGTCGGATTGTTTTTGCTCTACGAGTATTTCCAAAAACGCGGGGTTTCCTTGAGGAATAATTTGTTCATGTTTTCCCTTTCCGCGTGCATTCCATTCCTACTCGTCTCTTTGTTCTTATACTTTCATTCCGGCGGCGCGTATCTCCAAGACATACTGTTGTTCAGGCTTTCATTGATTCCTGTTTCGGGAATTCCGAAATTGAGGATTCTGCAGTTCTTTGTCCGCTGGGATTTACTGCTCGCAGCGTGCTCGATATTGTTCTTCTTGTTTGGCGCGCGTAAAAAACTTCTGCCGGAAATCTTTGTTTTCGCAGTTCTCCTAATCTTCTTCATCGTTTACCAGGACTTGTATTACCTCTACTTCATGCTTTTGACGCCGTTTCTCGCGTTGTTTTCCGCGAATTTCATCGCGGTTTTGAGGAGGCGTCTTGAGAAGCCGAACACCGTCTTTTTAATTGCGTTCATAATCATCCTGTTGCTGTTCCACAACCTCGTCTTCTACGTCTTGAATCACGCTACGGCCTCAAGGATTCTTTTCCTCGACGAACTGCTGTATCTCGTCGAATCCACGTCATCTCGGGATGACGCATTGTTCGGCTCCTACGAGGTTGTCCCGCTTGTCGCGCTTTTGACCGGACGTCGTGTTGCCGGAAATATTGTGGACACAAACAACAAGAATTTCATGACTGGCGTCTACGACAAGGCGACGGTTCAAAAGTCCGTTAAAACCGAAGCCCGCCTCGTCTTTTCCAAGATGGTCGTCGACTCTCGCGGCGAGGTCGTCGGGCACGAGATTTTCCTGGACTCAAATCTCGTCGGCTCATGCACTCTTATCGCAACTTACCCCATAATCAACGACTACAGCGCGAATCTTCTCGCCGTATGGGGCTGCGGTTATAGGCTGGCTTCATAAGTGTTTTTATTGAGCGAAAAGTAAGTATGTTTTGATGGTTTTCGAAAATATTGCCGGCCTGCTCAAGCCCTATGTCCCAAACATTTTGCTGATGGTTTTTTTCATAGCATTGACGAGCATTGCACTCGGCTCCACAAACTTTATACTCCGTTTTTTATACAAACATTTCAAGATACCCCGCGGGCATTACCTCACCATGAGGGCTTTTATCCGGGTTATAATAGCTTTTGTGGGTTTTATCCTGGTTGTCGTCTCGATTCCCGGGATAAACCAGCAGTTGATTGCATTGATTGGTATCGGCCTTGGTGTTTTGGTCTCCCTTTCCGCGACAACCACCATCGGGAATGCGGTCGCCGGCTTGATAATATACCTCACCCGTCCAATACACGAGGGCGATACTGTTGACATTGACGGCGTGTTCGGCGACGTGATAAGCATTGAACTCCTGTTCGTCCACATAAAGACCGTTAAGAACGAGATAGTGTCCATACCCGCCCTTAAGGTTTTGAACAGCAAGATAATCAACTACAGCAGCCTTGACCTATTCATAGTCCACTTCCCCATTTCTCTCGGCTACGACCTCGACCCCGGCCTTGTTGAAAAGCTTCTTTTGAAGGCCTCCTCCTCCTGCGACGGCATATTGAAGACGCCGGAGCCGTTCGTCCTCATACAGAATTTAAAAGACTTTACCGTCGAATACGAGTTGAACGGCTACACTGACAAGCCGAGCAAGAAGATTACGCTGGAGTCTAATCTGAGGCGTGCGATAATATTCCACTTTTCGACCGCCGGCGTACAGATTATGTCTCCGGCTCAGTTGATGATGCATCAGGCGCCCACGCTTGAGAAAGTCATTCCAGACCGGGTGACGTACTTTGAGGAGGAGAAGCATGATGTTGTTCCCGCCGCCGAAGAAGTGAAGAAGGAGGTTGCGCAGGCGAAGCAGAAGATTGAGGAGAAAAAGAGGCTGGATATCAAGATTAAGGGGGAATAAAATTTATTTCACGATTTTGCTGATTTCTTTGAATTCGCCGGCATCCGCGGTTTTTAGGATTTGGAATAAAACGATTTCAGTCGAACCGGCCTTTGCACCCTCTTGGATTACGCGCTTTACCGCAATATCCTTGTCAGACTCTCTCCTCGACGACACCGCGTCGATTACATAGTGGATGGTATAGCCGGCCTCAATTGCGTCGAGCGCTGTGTTGAGGAGGCAGACGTGGGATTCAATCCCGCACAATACGAGGTGTCTCCTGCCGAGCGCCCTGATTTTTCTCTTGAACTCGTCTTCATCGAAACAGCTGAACGAGAGTTTTTCGATTGGTTCGAACTCGGCGACTTTTTTGATTTCATCTACCGTTTCCCCCAAACCTTTTGTGTACTGTTGGGTGAATATGATTGGGACGCCCAATACTTGAAATCCTTTGATTAGTTTGACGATGTTTGCGACAGTATCATCAAAGTCTTTTATCACGGGCCTGAACTTTTCCTGAACGTCGATTACGACTAAAGCAGAATTGTCGCGCGATATCCCGTCCATACTCCTAATTAATAGTTTTACAATCTTATAACACTTTCATGTCAAGGCCACAGACCCCCAAACTTGCGGTAGACGGCGCAATCGTCGAGGACGGGAAAATCATTTTGATTAAACGCCTTAACGAGCCTTTCAAGGACATGTGGGCTCTTCCAGGCGGATTCGTGGATGTCGGGGAAACAGTGGAAGACGCTTGCATCCGGGAAGTTCGGGAGGAGACGGGGCTTGAAGTTGAAGTCAAAAAGCTTCTTGGAGTCTACTCTGACCCTGCACGAGACCCTCGCGGGCATACTGTTTCCGTCATATTCCTTTGCGAAAAGACGGGCGGCGAGCTGAAGGCGGCTGATGATGCGAAAGACGCGGGATACTTCAGCTTGAACGAGCTTCCAAAACTAGCATTCGACCATGCGAAAGTCTTGAGCGATGTTTTTGCATTACTCTAAGAAAAAAAACTATTTTTCCCCCTGTTTTTAAAGCTCTTCTTCGGCACGCTCTTTGACTCGTCTATCTCCGGCGCATCCTGCCATATTTTAGTGGACTTCAAAGCGTCCTCCAAATCCCGCAAAAGATGTCTCGTGGAATCATGCAATTCACCCTGGATTTTACCGTGATAGTCCGTCCCCATCAGCTGTTCAGTAATGGCCTGGTGCGTCACCGGAAGCGTGTTCAGGTTGTATCCGCCCTCAAGTTCGAGGACAAGCTTTCCCCCGCACAATTCGTCCGCCAACTCCATGAACATTTTCGTCATCTTAGCGTATCCCGCGTCCGTCACATGCAGCTGGGATATGTGGTCTTCATGATGCGAGTCCTGTCCTGCGGATATCACAATAATCTGCGGTTTGAACTTCCTGACGCGCGGTATAACAAACTCTTCGATGAAGTAGATGAAGTCGCCGTTGCCTGCTCCCGCCTCAACCGGAAAATTTATGGTCAAACCCTTTCCCGCACCCTCCCCCATCTCCTCTATGAAGCCGTGGCCGGGGTAGAAAGAGCGCGGATCCTGGTGTATTGACATGTTCAAGACGCTCGGGTCGTCGTAGAATGTCCCCATCGTTCCGTTCGGGGCGTGCGCGTCCCAGTCAAATATTACGGCCCTCTTAAGCCCGTGGTTCTCCTGCAGGTGTTTCACCATTATGGAGACGTTGTCGAAATAACAGAATCCCGTCGCCTGGTTGTATGAGGCGTGGTGTCCGGGAGGCCGGATTAATGCGAAAGCGTTCTGCACTTCACCCTTCCAGACCGCCTCGCCAGCCGCCAACACTCCCCCAGCCGCCAGGAGAGCGACATCATAAGTGTGGCTGCAGACGTAGGTGTCGGCGTCGATTATCGAAAACCTGCCCCGCCCCCGTTCGCTCAGGCATCTTATATAATTGATGTGCTCTCTTGAATGCACGCGCTCCACATCCTGTATTGCAGCGGGCTCCGGAGTTATGTTTTCAACAAGGTCTATCAGCCCGGTTTTCTGAAAGTGCGATATGGTTGTCGACAAGCGTTCCGGACATTCAGGATGCTGCTCTACCTGCCTGTGCTTCAGATAGTCCGGATGATACACTATCGCAGTGCTCATCTACCCGCCTCCAGCAAGCTCGAGTATTAGGTTGTCGATGTCGGGGTCGCTGCTTGGCCCTATGCTGAAACCCATCTTCCTCGCCAAATTCTTCATTGGAATGTTCTCCTTAATAACAGTCGCATAAACTTTCGTCAAACCCTTATCCCTCCCAATTCCTATTATCTTCGAAACAAGGGCCGAACCCAACCCCTTCCTCTGCTCTTTGTCTGTGACAACGACGGAAAACTCGGCCTGCATTTCACCAGGGTCGAACATAAGCCTGCTAACACCCAAAAGCCTGCCGTCCTGCTCCGCCACAATCGCAATCTCCCTGTCATAGTCCGTGTGGCAGTATCTCACAAGCATCTCGTGAGTGATGTCTTTGATAGTGTGGAAAAACCTGAAGTGCATGGTCTCCTCCGAAAAGGATTCGAACAATTCCCTCATAAGCGGCTCGTCCTCCGCCCTGATGGGCCTTAACGTAATTTCGTGTCCGTCGATATTCACGTGTTCGACAAAATCCGAGGGGTATGGCATTATGCACAGGTGCTTCGGACTCTTTAACGGAGTGTTCTTGTCCAAAACTATCCGCGCGTCAAGCGCTATCACCTTGTCCGGACAGGCTATCATAGGGTTTATGTCGACCTCCACAATCTGCGGGTAATCCACAAGCATCTGCGAGAAGTTGGTTATGGCATTCTCTATCGCCAAAAGGTCGGCGGGATCCCGCTCCCGGGAACCGTTCTTCAAAAGCTCGTAGCTTTTAGTCTCCTCCATCATCCTCCGGGCAAGCGTCTGGCTGAGTGGCGGAAGCCCTATCCCCTTGTCCTTCAAGACTTCGACGAGCGTTCCGCCGGCTCCAAAGACTATCGCCTGTCCGAACACCTCGTCTCTTTTCGAGCCCAAAAGCAGTTCGAAGCCGCGGTCCAAAACCATCGGCATGACGGCGACTCCAGTGATTTCCGCGTCAGGCTTGTAAGCTTTTGCGTTCTCGATAATGCGGTCAAACGCATCAGAAACATCCTCGTCGTTATACAAGCTTAGCATCACGCCTTTCGCATCAGTCTTGTGGGTTATCTGCGGGGACTCAATCTTCAAAACGACCGGATATCCAAGCTCGTTTGAAACCTTGACGGCCTCCTCCCTAGTCGCCGCGAGGACGGCATAATTCGTGTTTATCCCATACTCCTTCAAAAACTCTTTAGAAACCCGCTCTGACAGCACGTGCCGCCCTCCCTCATAATGCTCCCTTATTATGCCGTCAAGCCTTCTCCTGTCAGGACGCAAACCCTTTGTAAGCTCAATGGGAGTCTCGTGCAAAAGCTCAAGACTATGCCTGTAAT
>DSAL01000002.1 GCA_011380095.1 Candidatus Altarchaeales archaeon | reverse complement strand
TCTTTCGGGACTTTAATCCGGACTCCCCCCACCTCTTTGGCGGTGTGCGCGTCCGTCCCGCCGACCATCGGAAGACCCGACTTCTTAGCCTCAACCGCCGGATCTTTAGTGTTTCCGAACGTGTGGCCGTTCAACACTTCAACGGCGTCAAAATCAACTTCATGCATCAAGTCTCCGACGCCGCTTCGGTACCTGTCGTAGGGGTGGGCTGCTATCGCAATACCGCCTGCTGAATGTATCCGTTCCACAGTCTCTTTTGCGCTCAAATCTTTTGGAATCAGCTCCCGCACGTTAAGGGCGAGAATATGCCCGTCCCGCGAGGAAACCTCCATTCCCGGAATAACCTGAAATTCAGGGCTGTTGTGTTTGAGCATTTCAAGGCTTCCGTCAATAGTGTCGTGGTCTGTTATCACTATTCCGGAAAGCCCGTTTTTCTTCGCGAAATCAACCATCTCGTCTGGCGTATTCTTTCCGTCTGAACGGTTGCTGTGACAGTGTATCTCAAACCACATTGTAGAAGAAATTATGCGGGGACGGTTTAAATCTACTGCTTTTGGAAGAATACGTAGAGTATCTCCTCTATCTCCTCCGGCTCAAGATCCTGCTCTTTCAGCACCTTTTTCGCGTCAAGATACTCTTTCATAATCTTCATTATGTCGCGCTCCGGAGAATCGCTGACCTTCAGCTTAAGCTTCTCCAATACAGTGTTAAACACGTCCTGTTTCACGCAGCAGAGGAGGTTCTCGTGGTCCTGCCATTCTATCAGGCCCTCGCTCTTCAGCCTGTCGAGCACGCGCACGCTTACGGGATAGCTGGAAAGCGTTTTTTTCAATTCCGAAAAAATCTCGTCCTCGTCATGCTGTTTGTCGCTCATGGCCAGATACCTTACGCATTACTGACTTATAAAAACCGACAATCATCCTAATAATACCTGTATCCCTGATAGACGTATGCCTGCGGCTTCTCATTCCTTTTGAAATAGTATCCTAAAACAATTCCGGCCAAAAGCCCTCCAAGATGCGCGTTTTCAGCCACTCCGCCCATTCCCCCTCCCATCGAGCCCAACGCCATTATAGTGTACAATATCGCGAAAACCCAAAGGGGCATTGGGAAGAGGAGGTTGACGTATATCGTCATGTTGGGGCGCAAGACCACGAGCGCGCCGATTACTGCAAACACTGCGCCGGAAGCCCCGACTGCCGGAACGTTCCAGGTTCCAAGAAGTGGCGCCGTCGCAATGTATGCGATTGCCGCGAAAAATCCCCCAATAAAATACGTTTTAATAAAACTGTTTGTCGAAGTCAGCCTTTCAAGGTAGCTTCCGAATAGGAAGAGTGCGAACATGTTGAAGAATATGTGCCAGATTCCCGCATGAACGAACATGCTCGTCAAGAAAGTCCAGGGGTGCGACATTATCCGGGACGGGATTAATGCGAGATATTCCATGGTGAATCTCGCAGGCAGCGCGATTGTCAGGAAAAACATGAAAGCGTTCACCGCAATCAAGTATTCTATTGCCCTGCTCCTGAACTTCCGGTAGGCGTATTGATACATTCTCTAACCTTACTCCTTATTGACGTCCTTCTAACTGTACTCCTTGTTGATTTTCACGTAAGCTTCCGTCATGTCGCAAGTATATCCGACAGCCGAAGCATCCCCTATTGCAAGATTGACGGTCAGCTTCAAATCCCTGTTCCTCAAAATCTTTTCCGCAGGCTTCAAGTCCTGTCCGACACCGCATTCGACAATCATGTACGTTTCTCCCCCGCCCGAATACGATATACTCATTTTCCTCCAGTCGTAGTCCACTACCGTACCAACGGCCGCCGTAATCCTTCCCCAATTCGGGTTTCCGCCGGCTATCGCCGTCCTCACAAGGTTTGACCTGCTTATTGCCTTCACAGCTTTACGCGCGTCTTCAATAGTCTTTGCGCCCTTCACTTCGACTGTCACACGCTTTGTAGCGCCCTCGCCGTCGAAGGCAATCATCTTGGCGATTTCAACGCATACTCTTCCAAGCGCGGTCTTGAAGTCTTCCCTGCTGCAGGCTTGAGTCTGGTTTGAAAGGAGCATGACTGTGTCGTTCGTGCTCATGTCGCCGTCCACGCAAATCATGTTGAATGTTTCGTCGACGACTTCGCACAGTGTTTTGCCTAATTCTTCTTTTGAGAGTCTAGCGTTTGTAGTGATGAAACACAGCATTGTGGCCATGGACGGGTCAATCATTCCCGCCCCTTTGGCGATTCCCCCTACCTTCACTCCGTTAACATCTACTGCGAAGCTTTTGCTGAAACTGTCCGTCGTCATCAATGATTTCGCGGCTGCCTCAATAGACTTCGCGTCGTCGCCAAGCTTTTCGAACGCCTTGTAGGCGAGTCCTGTTACCTTTTCAACGTCAATTTTTCTTCCTATAATTCCTGTTGAGGCCACACCAATACCCTCAGGACTACAACCCAAAATCTTTGAAAATTCATCAACTATTTTCTTGGCGTCGTCGACCCCCGTCTTCATGCAGCAGTTGGCGTTTCCGGAGTTTGCGATTACCGCCCTAAGCGGGCCGGTCCTTTCCATCATCAATTCTACTGGCGCGGCCTTCACGGCGTTTCTCGTATAGGCTCCGACGTACTCGCAGTCTCCGTCGGCAACTATCAGTGCTACCCCGTATTTTCCGTCTCGGACTCCCGCGGCCTTGAACCCGCCAATGCACACTCCAACGTCCAGTTCTTCCATCCTTGAATTATTTAAGCGTCTAAATTCAAAAATCAATTAAATTGGATTATTTGATTGCGGGAGTGGATCCTGGGGCGACAACCGCCGTAGCACTCCTTGATTTTGACGGAAACCTCATAGCGTGTGAGAGCAGGAAGGGGTGGGGTCTTGAGGGCGTGATATCCTACATACTCAGTCACGGCAAGCCATCGGTCATAGCGACCGACGTTTCCCCCACGCCCTCTTTTGTTTCAAAGATAGCGTCCTCGTTCGGGGTCGTAGCTTACTCTCCAAACGAAAACTTATCTGTCGGGTACAAGCAGGATTTAACCCGAAGTTTCAGGACGCTGAACGCCCATGAAATGGATTCCCTCGCCTGCGCGCTCAACGCCTACAAAAACCTTCAAAACAAGATACGGAACCTAAAGTCCAAGAACGCGCCGCCCGAAGCCATACACATGGTGTTGCAGGGAGTCCGCCACGACCGGGCGCTTGAGAAAATCAGCCAAAGGAACGTGCCGAGGAAAAAGCCTGAAAAAAGAACTGCCTTACAAGGGCGTGAGGCCGTCCAAAAGCCTGACTTCAAGTCTAATGTTTACGCCGAGCGGGTGAACTTTCTGGAGTGCGAGCTTTCAAAACGCGAGAATGAGGTTAGGCTTTTGAAGGACAAGAACGCCGGCCTTAAGCGGGAGATGCATTTGGAATTCAAAAAAGACGAGAAAATACAGGTGCTCTTGAAAAACATTAAAAGCCTGAAGAAACGGTTGAGGAGCCTTCAGAAACGCCTGAAAAACGTTGCAAGGCTGAAAAAAATGGTTTTGCAGGCTTCAGCCGGAGAAGTCATGGCAATACCCGAATACCCTCTCGTTAACAACGGGCTGACTGTTTTGCGAGGAAACCTTCCGAAAGACTTCAGCGAGGATGACGTGAAAATCATGTTCACAGACGACGGGAAAGCCAAAAGGATTCTTGAAGCGCGGGGTGTGGCAGTATATGAAACCAAAATGCTTGACTTAACCGAAGGATTGTACTGGATTACGGCAGAAAAAATCGAGAAGATGGGCAAGAGCAGGCGGGTGTCGCTCGAAAAGATTATCGAGGAATACCAAAAAAAATAATTCAGGCGGCGTTCAAGACACTAGTCTAAACGCCGTTCGCAAGGTCCAAGAGCACGGACTTAGGGTCGGAAGCCTTCGTAACCCCTGACGCCAAAAGCACTCCGCGCGTTCCAAGCTCTATTGCTTTGGCAACATGCTCTGAAGTCTTGACGCCCGCGCCGGTCAAAACACCGACTTTTGGGTCAACCTGCCTTACAGCCTCAACAACTTTCGTTATCAAATCCGGCTGGGTCGTCACGGAAACGTCTCCGCCAATAAGTTCTGGCGGCTCGGCCGCGATATAGTCTGGCTTGAGGGCCGCAATAGCCTTAACCTCCTCGATTGTCGCATCCAAACCCTCTTTTTTCCCGGCGCAAACGATTGTGGTCAGGCCGACTTCTTTGGCGCGCGCAATCCTGGCCTTAATCTCCTCTATATTAAGCTTGTGCTCGCTGTGGCTGATTAACGTGCCAGTCGCCCCCGCATCAACAACAGCTTCCGGAAGAATCCATCCCGTCGCGTTCCCGTATTTCGCGTCATCAATATGCTGTGCGAAAACAGGTATGTCGACTGCGTCGGTCACTGCCTTGATGTCCGTCGGCTGCACTGCGACAACAATGTTGGCTCCTGTTTCTTGCGCGACTTCATCACAAATCATGGCCAAACTCACCGCATTCTCGCCCGTCGCCTGCTCGTACGTCTTAAAATTCACTACAATACTCTTATCCAAATCAACACTCATATCATCACCCATCCATTAGGTGATTTAGATATATGCTTGTGCTATAATAAGCTTGAATTCTTATTTTTTGAAAACCATGGAATTGGCTGAAATAAGGGAGCGGGACGCGGAAATCAACTCTTTCATAGAGTTCAGCGGGAACCAGAAGTCCGCCCCGTCGGGGAGGCTTTGCGGCAAGACGATTGCAGTCAAATCCAACATCAATGTTGAGGGGTTGAGGGCGACGTGCGCGAGCGAAACCCTCGACAATTACGTTTCAGTCTATGACGCCCACATTATTGAGAAAATCCGGGCGGAAGGCGTGTCGATTGTCGGCATGGCGAACATGGACGAGTTCGCGTGCGGCGCGTCGGGCGAATCATCATTCTACGGTCCAACACAGAATCCGGCGGCTCCCGGCAGAATTCCGGGCGGCTCTTCAAGCGGTTCTGCCGCGGCTGTTGCCACGGGTTTTGTAGACATTGCGCTTGGCAGCGATACTGGAGGCAGCATCAGAAATCCGGCAAGCCACTGCGGGATTGTCGGCTTCAAGCCGACATACGGCGTCGTGTCACGATACGGCCTGATTGACATGGCGATGAGCCTCGACCAAATTGGACCGCTTGCAAAAAATGTTGATGACGCAGTGCTCCTTCTTGAAGTCATCGCGGGGCATGACCCGCGAGACCAGACGAGCCTGAAGCTTGACAACTCATTCTACAATTTCACGAAAAATCTGGATCCAAGGCTCGAAGGCGTAAAACTCGGATACGCGAAAGAGTTTGACGGACTCATCAAAGACGACGGGATAAGGAAGGTTATACACGATGCGCTCGACAAGCTTTCGTCGGCTGGAGCGGAGGTCGTCGAGGTCGAACTTCCGAATCTCGAATTGAGCA
Source organism: Candidatus Altarchaeales archaeon (assembly GCA_011380095.1). Lineage (GTDB taxonomy): Archaea > Altiarchaeota > Altiarchaeia > IMC4 > SCGC-AAA252-I15 > DSAL01. The sequence goes on along the minus strand of DSAL01000002.1, from coordinate 331 downwards.
TACCTACATACTATCTTAACGTTTACGTCGAATTCTTCAGCGCCACCAGAAAATATGATGGAAGGCGTTACGGAAGGCGGATTGAGCAGGCGTGCGGCGCTGAAGTCTTGCGCAGGATTCTGTTGGGCTCCTACATAAGCCAGAAAGAGTATTCCGGAAGGTTCTACAGGAAGGCTTTGCAGGCGAGGACTTTGATTAGGCGCGAGATGATGGCGGCGCTTGATGGCGTTGACGTGATGGTCGCACCGACAGTCCCTAAACTCCCGCACGCCATCGGAGACGATATCGACGACCCTCGCGTCTTATACGCCTACGACGTGTTCACGACGCC
>DSAL01000036.1 GCA_011380095.1 Candidatus Altarchaeales archaeon | reverse complement strand
GTCTTAAGGTATAGAATGCATAGAGCCAGTGCAAAAATTGGAATCGCAAGATAACTCCAGCCCCCTGATTTTTCGGGTTTTGATGGAACAGCGTATTGCAGCAGTATCTCAAGCCGCCTGCCCTGACCGTATCCGGCCACCATGATTTTAGAGCCAACACCCTCAATCCGTATGGGTCCGGGCGATTTCACGTAGTTGATTGAAGCGTCTTTGGGCAGCGTCACCTTGAATACGTAGTTTGAAAAATTCTCATCCAAAGTCATGTTGAAAAGCCAGAGCCCGTTGTTTTTCCTGCTGAACTCACTTGAGGATTCCTGCGAAAGCAGGGGATGGTTTGTCCTCCCTGTGATTTGCGCGACGCCCGCATCGTCGAGAGTGAGTTCAACGTCCGCGTAATAGGTTTGGGCGAACGCCAGTGTGGATAGCAGTATTAGTAAGATTGCTATGCCGGTTTTTTTCAAGCCAAACACCTCATTCAAATTTTCCTCACGTACCCGTAGGAGTCTATCTGAAGATCCTTGTGGAGGCTGAAGTCTGCCGCCACGTGTACTTCGCCCGCCTCGTGTTTGAGGGGCGCGACGAAGAGTGGTTCGCCGAAATTTCCGGGATTGTTTTCCCGGCACCAGTTGATTTTCCCAATTATCTCCTGCGTGTCCTCCACGCCTATCAGGTCTATGAGAGTTACCTGCTCTTGGAATCTTTTTATCGCATCATGGGGCAGGTTTTCGATGTAGGGTATGGCGCTCTTCGCCTTCAAAACCCTGTTGTTGCCGTCGATGCCGTATTCGTGGAGGCATTTGAGTGATTCTCCGCTCCGATGCCCGCGGACTTCCCGCCCGCAGACTATGAGGTATCTTATGTTGGGGTTTGAGACTGTGTTGGCGACGACTTTTTCGACCCCAAGGTTTTCAGTCTTCATGCTCCCATATACCGCGACAAGGTCTTGGGGGAAGTCCATCCACTCGCTGAGCGTGACTACCGCAACGCATGACGCGGGGTTCCCGCACCTCATTTTTCCGCCCCAAGGGTATAGTCCGTCGCACATGGAAAATTATTTGAAGCGCCTGAATTTAAAGCCCAATTCTTCAAGCGTGATTAAGCCGATTGCGAGGAGGCCGAACGCGGGAAGAAGCCGTATTTCCGTGTTCAGGAGGAGGGATACGAGAAACATTGATGCTATTAGCTTGTCTACATTGTAGTCCAACAGATGCCCGAATTCTGTCGTGTTGTCCGTGTGTCTTGCGAGCATGCCGTCCATGATATCAAAGGCGAGGTAGGCGAGGACGAGCGGGAATGCGACAAGCGGGTTTTTGAAAAGAAACAAGACTCCGAACGTTCCCGACGGTAGGGATAGGAGTGTTAGGTGCACGGGCTTGACTCCGAGATTGTGGAGTAGTTTCATGAGCGGGCGAAATATCCTGTCCAAGACTGCCTTGATTTTTTTCAGGCTCGCGTAAACCATTATAGACCGTTTAATTGATTTATTTTGAAGTCTTTAAGCGTTTTGAGCGTGAGGTCGGGTTTTTTCCCTGAAAGATCTTTCAGCGTGTGTCCGCCTGATGCGACAGCTACGACCTTCATGCCCGCGCTTTTCGCCGACTCGACTCCGTGAACCGAGTCTTCGAAGACCGCGCATTCTTTCGGTTCAAAACCCAGTTCTTGCGCGGCTTTCAGAAATATTTCAGGGTCCGGTTTTCCCCGCGAAATGTCGTCGTGGTATATGCGGACGGGAAAATATTTTTTAAGTCCCGCCTTCTCGACCATGATTTCGCCATTCACCCTCCGGTTTCCTGTTGCGAGCGCGAGCTTGAAGCCTGCGTCTTTCAAAGTGTCGAGTGTTTGAATCGCGCCGGACAAAAGAGGGATTGAAGTCACCTCCCCCAACTGTTTTTTCAGGACGTCACGGCGCTTGTCGGCGAATTCTTTTGAAAGACTTGCATCAATCCCGTTGTTCTGGAGAAACGGTTTGATGATTTCCTCTGCGGAACGCCCGTATAGCGGGTAGAAGTCGGATTCCAAGTATTCGAGCCCGTATTCCCGTGAAACGGTTTCCCGGAAGGCGAAGTAGTGAAGCCGGCCTGAATCAATCAGTGTGCCGTCCAAGTCGAAGATGCATGCAGAAAGCATTTTTCAATATAAAATCAGGCGATCATTTTTGAGGGGGAGCCGCAAGGTTGTTCCATACTTCTTTCGCACACTCTCCCACCATCTTTATTTCCGTCTTTCCGAGAAGTAATATTTTATTGCCTTGTTCGTCAGCCTCATTTTTTGCGGCGGCGATTTTTTCCGGAACATCAGAAAAAGCATCATAAATAAAAGTTCTGGCCTTTCTTCCAACAAGAAGTTTATTCTCATCTTCGTAGGATATTTTGACTGTAAACTCGCCATTATCCCCCCCTAAAACCAATGATTTTATCTTCCGTCCATTAAACTCAAAATACTCTCCGCCGCCGACCGCCGGCCCTGATTTCGCTTCCGCGACTTCGGATTCAGCGGGAATCGGCGCATCGTCTATTTCACCGGATAATTCGATCGCCCCCCCGCCAACCGGATTAACATCTACTTTTTGGCCGGTAATCCAAGCGTAAACCTTTCCTATCTGTTTTACTACTCTTTCAGACAGAAGTTCCGTTTTGGATTTTTCTTTGGCGTATTCTATGAGTTCCTTCGGGTCTTCCAAAGTATTTCCGCCGAGATTTCGGATTTCTTGGACGACTCTCGCATAGTTTGCGGCAACAACCGCCCTCAAACCATGTGGTCCTCCCGCAAATTGCTCTGGGAATTTTCTATTGAGTTCACTGAATATTTTGCGGGCTTCCTCGAGATTTGAAGTCTTCGCCCGCTTAACTTCATCTGTGTCTTGAGCATCGTATTTAACGGTTTTTTTGACTGCGAGAGCGTAGTTGTTCATCGCGGCCTCCCATAACCTCGAGCCCTCCCCTGAAGGCACGCTTCTTATGAGTTGTATTGCACTGGCGGAAAATGTTTTTGACTTCTCAAACCTAGTTTTTGCATAATCTTCGTCTCCATTGTTTTTTTCTTCAAGCGAACCGCGAAGGTGGCTGGCCGAGCCCAGAAGGAAAAGGCCGACTGCCTGAATCCTTGCTTCAACAACGGGTTTTGGTTCTTCAGGCGTTCTAGCATTTTCTTTTCGCAGGCTCCATTCGACAAGCGCATTGGAAACCGTTTCTATGTCGTCGAGATGAGTGTTTTTTTTCCCGGAATTGATTTCTTGCGCAAGCTCGCTTTTCGCGCGCCCCCAAAGGGATATGAACGAATCAACCTGTGGAAGAGTAGCCCCCGATTTTTGGATATCGTTTAGTTTTGCGAGAAACTCATTTCCGCCCAAGCCACTGCAACCGAGTTTTTTAATCGCGCCCTCATAATCTGATTTTCTGAATGCCTCAATGGCGTCTTCTCTTTGAATATCGATAGGATTCCTCAGGGGAGGGGTTTCGCGGGTTTCTATAGGCTGGGGATTCTGACTTGGCCTATTTGAAGGTTGTGGTGGTTTATGCATTTTCAGTTACATTACCCGAAATACGTATTTATAAGCGGCTAAAATAGTCTAATAGTGGTTTTTATGGAAAGGATTGAGGCGACGGCCTTCCCCGGTCTTCCGGTTGTTTTCGCGGAAGGGTACAGGAGCGTTGAAGACCGGACCAGCCTGCATTCTCACGCGAGCTTCGCGTTGACAAGTATTGATGAGGAGATTCGGACTGAAACCTCGATCCAGCAGTCTGTTTCCGACTCGTTCACGCTTGACGGGAAAACATTAATCGATTCCCGAAGTGGCGGAATCTTCAGATTGATTGATGAGATGAAGTCTCTTGCGGGATACGGTGGCGGGCTGGAAATTACTTCCGAGAACCGCGGCATCCTCTCGGGTTCAAGCGACTCGGGCGCGGCCGCCCTCGCACTCGCGTTAAACGATTTTCTCGAAGCCGGCTTGGACCGGAAGTCTTTGTGCCAAAAGGCCCGGCTTGCGAGCGAGACGGCATACCGTAGCGTGCTTGGAGGACTCTCAATTTATGAGATTTCGGGCGGAAATGTTTCCGAATACCAGCTGATGTCTGAGAAAGAGCTGCGTGACCTCGCCTGTTTCGCAATACCATTTGACACGCAACGCCAGAAGGCGGACGTAATCCACCAGGCTGTCGTCAAACACCCGAAGTATTTAGAGAACGCGAAGATTGCGGAAGAGAATTTAGTCCAACTAAAAAACTGTGTTGACGACAAGGATTTAGAGGGAATCCTCAGTATCATGGAGTCTGACGCCAAACGCGCCCACAAGATGTTCGGCGAAGTCGGCTGCAACGTGATAACTCCAATGATGCGGGAGGCGTGCGTTAGAGTCGAAAAAGCCCGCGAAGACGGCTTGAATGTATTCTGGAATGTTGCGGGAGCGAGCGTCGTATACGTGTTCAGCCTCAACGACTATGGTGAAGAGGTGTTCAAACTCGTAGCAGGTTTTAACATGAAACATGTCCAGATGAAGGTTGCTTCTCCCGCTCTCTCAAAAAGCTTTTTAAAGTGATTATCCTTAAGACTATTGCTTGATTGAAAATGGCTAAAAAACAGGATGACGACAAGTTGGCTGCGGCCTTGAAGGCGGTTGAGGAGATGAGGCCGGGCATCAAAGTCGGCTTGGGGACCGGTTCTACAGTATCATACTTTATTGAAGCGCTCGGTAAAGAGGGTTTGGACGTTCCAGTAGTGTGCTCAAGCAGGGATTCCGAGCAGAAGGCGACGAAAGCAGGATTGAAGATCATGGAGTTGAACAAGGCTATATCCGACTCCAACAGGCCGATGCTCGACGTCTACGTCGACGGCGCCGACGAAATCGACCCGCTCTACAACATGATAAAAGGCGGGGGCGGGGCGTTGACTCGCGAAAAGATTGTCGCCGCCGCAAGTCTCGAGTTCATATGCATAGTTGATGGGAGCAAGATTGTCAAACAGTTGGGCAAGTTCCCGCTCCCAATCGAAGTCCTCGAGTTCGCCGAAGTCTATGTCACAAACGAGCTGACGGAGCTTGGCGGACAAGTCGTAAAGCGGAAGGGCTTCAAGACTGACGAGGGCAACATCATCCTCGACGTGACCGGCCTTGACTTTTCAGACCCCCTCCAGCTTGAGACAGAGCTCAACAATATTCCGGGGGTTGTTGAGAACGGGATTTTCAGTGTTCGAAACGCCGATAAAGTCATTGTCGGAAAGAACGGCAAGGCAGAGTATATTTGAAGATGGCTGGCATAGGCGAACACCAGCAGGAGTTGCAGAAGACTTTCATGCAGCTTGAGATGGGGAAAAAACAGTTGGAGGAACTGGTCAGGCAGGCTCATTTCATGGAGCAGGCGGTTGTTGAAAAAGACTCCACCATCGCGGCCTTAAGGGCGCTTGAAGATGCGGGTGAGGAGAACGAGATTCTCGTGCCATTGGGCTCCGACAGCTTCATAAAGGCGAGGATTTTGAACAAGGACGAGATTCTTGTCGGAGTCGGCGGAGGGGTTTCTCTTGAAAAAAAACGCTTGGACGCATTGAAGACGCTTGAAGCTCGAAGAGACGACTTGCGGAAAAAACGGGACGAGGTCGCGAAAAGCGCCCAGACTCTTGGCGCGCAAGTAGAACAGCTGAATCTTTTCGCCGAAGCAAAAGTCAGGGAACTCCAAAAGCACGATCACTAGATTTGTAGAAAATGTTTTCCGGTCTGAAACAGCGCCTGAACTCTTTTATCGGAAGGGTCGAAGAGTCTGCAGAGCATGAGGTAAAGATTTCCGCGAAAAGCAGGCTGAAGTCCATGGTCTCGCCGACTGTC
>DSAL01000059.1 GCA_011380095.1 Candidatus Altarchaeales archaeon | reverse complement strand
GATTGTAGAGTATTGGTATAAGACATCTTTGTCTGAAGGTTTGCGGAGTGTTCCATTGCACTCGTCGACTATTAAAGTTATGTTTTCACGGGTGTTGGCAGTTTCAAGCATCGTGCTTGAAGTCTGAGTTTGCTGCGGACTACTCGTGCACCCTGCGAGAATCACCAAAATTGAGAGGGCGAGTATTGCGGACATATTTTGCCGTTGATTGAAGAGTTCCCCGTCCATTTTGTTTATTCCAGTTATTTATGGCGGGGTATAAAAAAGGGTTTCGCCGACTTGTTGCCGGAACCCAAAAACCTTTTAAGGAGTGTTTCCAATAATAGCGTCATTAAATCAGAGGGTTTTTCTCAAGATGGATGGATTACGCGATTCTGGAGTCGGAGATAATGCGGGTGAGGGTAAGAGTGTTGACGCGAGGATTGTCCTTGCGGCGTTTATTGGAATTATCATTGTCGGAGTCCTAGCATACAATATGGGGTTGGGCGGAGGCGCGGAATCTTCTCCGACAACAACTTTGACTACTATCGCCTCGCCGGGCAAAAACATTGTTGGAGTCGGCGACACAGTAATGCTGAATTACGTGGGAATGTTTGAGAACGGAACCGTCTTTGACACAAGCTATTCCGACATCGCGCTTTCTTCGGGAATATACCTTCCTTCACGAAGCTACGGCCCCATAAAAGTTGTAGTCGGCTACGGCGACCTGATTGAGGGTGTTGACGAGGCGCTGGTGGGCATGAGTGTCGGACAGACGCGGGAGGTCACGATTCCGCCTGAAAAAGCCTATGGCGAGAAGCTTCAGGAGCTGGTGCAGGCGGTTCCGCGAGTTCAGAGCGCCCCGAGGTTTCAGGAGATCGACATGGAATCCTTCATCATAGAGTTTGGCAAGGAGCCGGCCGTCGGCGACATAGTATACGGTCCGGGAGATGACATGGACTCTAATCCGTGGCCGTTGGAGGTCGTTAATGTTTCTGGCGGAATGGTCGGGGTATTCTTCAACGAGATTGAGAATGCGACGACCATGACCGTGTTCGGGCCCGCCAACGTATTGTTCAACGAGACTCACGCGCTCGTCGACATAGTGCCGGTGAGGGGGCGATTCATGACCATGCTCGGATATGTCGAAGTTTTAGATTTTACTGAGGATGAGATTTTGGTCGACTTCAACATGGAGCTTGCCGGAGAAACATTGAAGTTCAGGCTGAAGGTGGAGGAAATCCTGTAAAAAAAAGTTTTTTCAGGAGAGTAGTAGCAGTATGGCCGGTTCGGGAAGAAGTTTTTTTCTTACTTCTTCTTGTTCCTCATTTTTTTCCTGCGCTTTTTCAGCTTGTGCGTGCGCATCTTCTGCAGTTTTCTTTTTCTACCGCAAGGCATACCCAAAATATGGCCGTCTGGATATAAAAATGATTTAAATGCACGCTTCCATAGTTAAACATGGCTAGTTTTGAAGAGTTGCTGGAGCGGTATCGGGAGATGAATTACGTCGACCGCCAGAACTTTTGGATGACGGTCGTCGGCATTATCGTGGTGATTATCGGATTAATCTATCTCTTGAACGCTTTTGGAACGCTTGGAGGCATAGCCAAGGGCGCGACCGAGGTTGCCGTGAACATGACCGGGCTTGTCGCAAACACTACCGGCGTTGCCGTGAGTACCACGTAAATCTAGGATGGCCGACATTCCGATAGCGCCTTTGGAGCGGATTCTCAGGAAATCAGGGATTGAGCGCGTCAGCGAGGAGGCTGTCGCCGCGCTTCGGGACATTTTGGAGGAGGAGGCTGTCGAGCTTGGAAGGCGGGCCGCAAGGCTTGCAACGCATGCGGGACGGGTTACGATTAAGGCTGAAGACGTTAGGTTTGCGAGGGAAGAGTTTTAGGTTTTTTGGTATGCTGGATTTTCGGGGGTAAGAGTCCGGTTTTCAGGATTTTAGAATATCATCTTGTCGTATTCATCTATTTCGTCCCATGTTATCGCGCATCCTGAGAGTTTCAGGGCGTTGAGGGCGCTTGTGAATATTTTTTTGTCGGAGATTGTGGTGTATTTAGTCAAAAGCCCCTTCTCGTATGCGACCGCTATTAGTTCTGATGAGCGTATAACCGGGATTTCAGGGAGGTAACGCTTCAGGTTTGAAAGCCGCCGCGAGTCTATGCGGACTTTTTTCCTGCTTCTTCTGGAAAGCATTTCGGCAAGAGCCTGCGGGTCTTCGAGGAGTAGTCTTGCAGTCCGCTCGTCCATCAGGAATCCGTCGGCCTTTTTTTCAGCCCCGAGCAAGAGCATTTCCGATTCTCCCCGGTGCATTATTTTTATGGGCTTGCCCTGTATTTGGTAGACGTTGTTGGCCTCATCCATGAACTCGCGTATCTTTTCTTCTGGCACCGACTCGACTTTAATCACGCCCTCGTTGAACAGCCGCTGTATCCTCAGGCTTTCGAATCCGAATTTCTTGGTTTTTGACGGCCTCCCTATTATTTCCTCAAACACTCCGGGGGTTGTTATGAACTCCTCACGGAATAGTTCGAGTATCGGAGTCAGGCAGTTTACCGCCAAAGATATTATGCTTGAGGAATCCACTACAATCATTGTTGAAGTTATTTTGTATTCATGTTTTAAATTGTGGTTGTCCTATATTTTGACATGAAATCCGTTTCGTGCGCCCTGATTTTTTTGTTTTTGGTGTCAGCAGTTAACGCCGATTATTTGGAGCCTAAATGCGAGCTTGCCTTGCGTGGAACCAACGCTCCGATTGACGTCCACGTCCTTCAGGCCGCAGACCTTGATGGAGACGGGAATGTCGAACTGATTGCCGCATCGAAAAACGGGGTGGTATACGGCATGGAGTACAGGAATTGTGAAACGGACTGGCAGGCCAAGTGGATGATTAATACTATGGGTGTCGCACAGGATTTCAAGATAGCGGACACTGACGGGGACGGGAAGAGTGAGGTTGTTGTCGCGGTGGACGGGGGCAGGAGTAATGTTGAGGTTATCGGAAGTAACGGGGTAAGCAGGTGGATTTCCAAGCAGGTCGCCGCAATGTCTTATTCGGTTGACGTCGCCGACATAAACGGGGACGGGATCGTGGAAATAATTTTGGGTTCGAAAAATAACGCTGTTTACGCCGTGAAAGACAAGTCGACAGAGGTTTGGAGGGCGGCGACTGATGATCCAGTGCATTTTGTCCGTGCTGAAGACTTTGACGGGGACGGAAGTATGGAGGTTTTGGCTTTGAGCAAAAAGTATGGGAGCGCCAAACTCTATTTGATAAGCGGTTCGGGAAAGGTCCTTTGGACGTATAATATCGAGGGCGGCGTTGATTTGGCTTCGAAAAACACTGTCGTAGTCGGGGATTTCAACGGCGACGGGAAGATGGAGGCTGTTGTCGCCTCAAACAGGGGTCTTGTGTGCGTCGGCCATGACGGTAAAAAACTTTGGAGTTATGTCACAAAAGACGAGTTGGATAATGTGAAGTCTGCGACTTGCGTGCGAAATTTTGTTGTCGGAGGCAGGAATATTGTTTTTGTCGGCGCCCAGCCTTACATTTACAAGCTTGACGGTAAGGGCGGGTATTTCTGGAAGTCCACCGTAAACACGACAGTCTACGATTTTTTTGTTGAAGACCTTGACGGAGACGGCATTGAGGAGGTTATTGTCGGAGCCAGAAAGTTCATCCACGTTTTTGATAATGACGGATTCCTGCTTTCCACGTGGAGTTATAAGGAGGAGATTAGGGGTCAGGATTATAGGGATGATTTTGACATCTTCAGGGATGAGCAGGTCCTTATAGGACAGCGCCTGTTCCAGGTGAAGGACGCTTCTGCGAAAAGTGTTGTTGCAGGCGATTTCGACGGTGACGGAATGATGGAGGTTGCCGCCGGATTCGGGTGGGAGGAGGCGACTCTTAGGGGCAACACTTATCACGGCAAGCTTCTTGTTTTTGAGGTTAATCCGCAAGACGTGGTTTCAACCACGACGACATTGCCCGCTTTAACGACGACTACCTTGCCGTCTGCTTCGACGACGCTCGAGCCGTCGACGACTACGACGACGTACTGGACTACGACCACTACTACTCTTGCCGAGAAAGCCGGCGGCTGTTGTCCGATATTCCCCCTCGGCTTCATCCTTAGATTGCTGGGTTTTAGTTAAAAGACGGTGTGGACGTGTGCATCATAATTCCCGCCTTCAACGAGCGGGATAGGATTGCGGGTGTTGTCGGGAAGGCGCTTGAGTTCGGCAGGGTTATTGTTGTAGACGACGGTTCAAGCGATGATACCGCGGTTTTTGCGAAAAACGCGGGCGCGGTCGTCTTGCGCCAGCCTGTGAACATGGGAGTCGGCTTTACAACCAAGACAGGCCTGGATTATGCGGTAAAAAATTTTAGTCCCAGCATCCTGGTAACGATTGACGCCGACGGACAGCATCCTGTGGAGCTTATTCCAAGGCTTTTGGAAAAAATCAGGTGTGGCTACGACGTCGTCTTCACCAACAGGCTTTCCGACAGGGCTCGGATGCCGTATTCCAAGCGTCTTGGGAATGTTGTTTTAAGCAGGCTCACAAACCTTGTTTCAGGCTCCAGGGTATCCGACACGCAAAGCGGATTTAGGGCACTGACTATGAGGGCGTATGAAAGTCTTGCGTTGGAGTGCGACGACTACGCGTTTGTCTCGGAGATGGTTTACGAGGTCGGCCAGGCGGGCTTGAAGTATGTTGAAGTGGATATTCCGGCGGTATATCACGCCGAGCGGGGTTATAAGGGGGCGACTGTGACGACCGGCATTAAAATATTTCTTAAGACATTATTATTTAGGTTCAGGAAATGATTGACGTGACTATCCTTCAGGCTGGCGGACTTTTCGTGCTCCTCTTCCTCTCCTACTACACTTACGTCCAGTACCGGAAGGGCGTCTTCAACCGTTGGGACGTTTTGCTGTGGTCTTGTGTCTGGATTATTCTGATGGTCATGACTTTTTTCCCGGCGGCAATCAGCCCGCTTGTGAAGTCCGAGCTGTTTTTCAGGTTTCTCGACGTCATCCTCGTATTTAGCTGCGGCGTAATGCTCGTAGTCTGCTTCTACATCTACAGGAGGCTTAGGATTTGGGAGGATAAGACCAAGGGTTTGATTCGGGCGTATGCGGAGTCGTCCGCTGATTTCGAAAAAAAGGATTAGGCGTTTTTAGTAAATCGTCGGGCCTAGCTTATCTTGTATATGACGTCCACCTGCTTGTATAGCGGAGTGAATCCGGGATGCTGGGACAGTTTCTGGTCGAACACAACATACTTGTTTTCGCATTCTTCCTGGTTTTCCCTCATCAGGCATTGTTCTATACATTCGGGGCACAGTATCGCGTATTCATATCCCTTCGACTTTAAGAACGCGTGAATTTGTTGCGGGTTTTTGTCCAATACTAGAGTGCCGTTGAAGTTTTTGTTGCTGTAGTAGGGGTGGATCCAACCGCGGAATTCCAAAATCTCCCTGTCCCAGGGGTAGCTCATCTTGTCGAACCCCAAAACCTTTTCATCATCCATGCAGAACGGGAATACTGGCGTGTCGGGGGGAAGCTGGTTTAAGGCCAGGTATCCTTCAACATGCCCGCGGTATTTTTGGAAGTAGTCCATCGGCCAGACGCTCGTCTGAACCTGATATCTGGGGTATGCCGAAGTGTATAAGACTGTTGAGGCGACCAGAAGAATCATGAGTGCCCCATATACCCTCGGGCTTTTGGCGTCAATCATCCGCTTTAATTCCATAAGGCCCCAGCCTGCAGTCAGAGATATGGGAAGCGTAAGTATGTTCCAAAATCTTCCGGGGAGGAAGCGTATCGGCAGGGCGTGCGACTGGACTCCTATGAACGCGAAAAAAGCCCACGCGAGCGTGATTGCGATAAATCTTGGCGAGCCCAGTCTTTTCGCGTACAGAAGGTATATCATTAAGAG
>DSAL01000123.1 GCA_011380095.1 Candidatus Altarchaeales archaeon | reverse complement strand
GGGTTATGCCGAAGGCCGTGATACTCGACGTCGACGGGACTCTAATCGACTCTATCGGCAGTATTTGGGAGCAGTACAAGGTTGTTTCCTCAAAGCTCGGGCTTCCGAAAACGTCCTTCCAAAAGTTCGCAAGGCATCTTGGAAAGCCGTGGAGGAACGTTCTTTTGGGAATCTGGCCGGACCTGGATCCCGACGAGTTTTCAGGCCACTATGATTTTTCCAAGGAGACTTCAAAACCCATTCCCGGAGTGAATGACGCCCTTAATGTTTTATCTAAAAAATACCGGCTCATCATATTGACGAGCAGGGGGAGTGAGACAATGGACGACCACCTGCACATGGCGCATATCGACACAAAACTTTTCGAGCGCATATTCCACCGCAACAATACCGTCCACCACAAGCCGGACCCGAAAGTGTTTGACGAAGTATTGGCTCAAATGGGCGTTGAAAAATCAGACGCGATATACGTCGGCGACTCTCTCGTCGACTCGGACTGCGCGGTTTCCGCTAAAGTCCCGTTTGTCGGAGTCTTGACCGGCGCCGCAACAGCAAAAGAGTTCGGGAGTGCGGGACTCCGCTACATCAAGTCTGTCGCGGAACTGCCGGGGTATCTTGAAACGCTTGAATAATTTTTTTTAAGGAATCTACTTTCTCAACGCCTCCATTATGTTTGGCGCGTCAGTCTTCACTCCAAGCGGCTGGAAGTGCGTCTCGCATGACTTGAAGCCCTGAGTTTCAAGAGACTCCAAGACCGTCTTTGTTTTCAGGGGATTCATCCTAAGCTTCTTAAAAGCCTTGTGGAGGTTGTAGTATGGGAGGATTATCGCCTGCTCCTGCGAGACTTTTTCTATCAGCCCGACCGCCTCCCGCCTGCTCCCGTAACTTGAGGTGAAGAATTCATCGTGAAGCTTTTTGCAGACTTCATCATCTGCGTATCTTCCTCTCCATACGGGCCCCGCAGTCTTCAATTCTCCACCGCAATCGCAATTCTCCTTCAAATCCCCGAGCTTTCGGTATCTCCTCCAAAGGCATTTGAAGCAGTGCTGGAGGTAGGTTATGTTTTCCGATGTTTCACGAATGTTTTTCGACTTTCCGCACGCCCTAAGATACGTCCTGAAGTAGTGTCTTGTCGAGTGGCTGAAGAGGAATTCCACTCCAAAACCGTGGCGCAGTCCTGTTGACGCGAGGAATCCTAAAAGTATTCTAAGCCCCAGCTCGTCGTAATAGTCTGTGCGAACCGAGGTCGCCCCATATTTTCTAAGACATGCTTTGGGGTAAGTCCCGCACAAGGCGCTCGTGTCCGTCGCGGTGACTCCGATAAAACCGTTTTGGGTTATCGACTGGAAGACGCTTCCAGCGTATTCGACGGGCGGCCCGAACGGGTCGAGGTCTATGTAGTCGAACTTCCTGCCTGCGAGAAACACCCTGTGGTTCAGGTTTTCAACATCCACGTCAAGATTGTTGAGCAGCGCGTTTTCCCTAATCATTTTCACGGCGGTCGGATTCGCGTCGTTCAACACGACTTTCACGTCCGCCTCATTCGCCACCCGTATGCCACGGGCGCCGGTTCCCGCCATCAGGTCACAAAACACTTCGGGATTCAGGATTTTCACGAGCGCCACTGAAATGTCGCGGTTCAACTCCATGTGGGGGTTGTAGAACACCTCGTCTTTTTTAGACGGCGCCCCGGATTTGGGGACTATTAGCTTAGTTCCCCCCTCTAAAATCTTTTCGTATTGCATGTGACCGATAAAAAAAGCTTTTCAGACATTTATATCTCTTCAATCGGGAAAAATAATATGACTCCTCCGCGAGAACGCGCCCCCAGCCAGCATGAAACTCCAAGACGGCGGGAATCGCATGAAAAGCAGGGTCTGCTGTTTCCCGACCCGAAGCTTTTGGAAGAGCATCCGGACAAATATTTCGTCTTGGAGGTGTTCGACCGGGAGAAGGCCATGCGCGTGGTCAGGGCACTCCAACCAAATCATCTTGTGGGCGCCGGAAACTTCAGCCTGGGGGAAAAGGCGGAACGTCTTTTTGACGCCGTGTCCGGAACCGGAAACGAGGACAGAGTCCTCGGGGAACTTAACATATGCCGGAAAAATCCAAGAGAGTTCGCCTACGTCCTGCAAGCCCTCGACTACTCCATGGTTAGGGACTCTCACATGGTGGAGAGAAACAGGTTCTACCATCGGCCTGAAAAGCCGGAATTAGAGCAGACTCTCGACGCGCTTGAAAACGCGAGAAAAGAAGGACCGCTCAACCTGGAGGTGATGCGCGGTCTTTTGGAAGTTGGGTATCCCTTCACAGACTCTTATCGGGGCATAAGTTTAGAACGCATTCAGGGTGAACATGACCGTCTGAACTCCTTAAGCGGGGAAGGACGTAATGCCTGGTCGGACGCTGACTTGGACATGATGCCGAGAACAAGGGATGAGCTTATAGACGCACTCCACCACTTCGGGATTGAAAGAACAAGGCTTCGGGGCGGCAGGGATGGGAGCATAACACGGTCCCACAAAAAACAGCTTCAAGCCATCTATTTCAAGGAGCTTCAGCGCAGGCGCGTCGAGTCCAGAAAGCGTGAACGGTGCATGGACTTGATTTGAGGTTTTAATCATGGCTCTCGTCTTCAATGAACGGTCCGCACGATTATTCAAGATTATCGCGGTAGTCTACATACTCATAGTCCCGGTCGTCATACTAACCCCGATACTTCACGCCTCACACTTGTGCGACTCGTGCGCGATGTTCATACACTATGTTTTCAAATACTCGTGCCACCAGTCCCCATTCCGCTCCTTTTTCATACTCGACTACAAGATGCCGGTGTGCGCCAGATGCCTTTCAATCCATGTTGGAATTGCCCTAACCTTCATCTACCTTTGGAAAAAGATTGGTGAAAACAGGGTTGACGCCAAAATAACATTGAAGCGAATAGGCTTGATACTCCTTCTCATAGCGCCGACCGCAATCGACGGCGGAACCCAGTATCTTGGCTGGCGGGAGAGCACCAACATAATCCGTCTCATACTCGGTTTTCCGGCGGGAGTCGCCTACGCGCTCGCCGTCTTTTTCGGGCTTGGGTTGGCCGAGAAGATAGTTGAAAAAACAAAGAAGAAGGTTTGGGGGATAATTCCCCCGTCCTAAACCTCCTAACAGTTGTTGTATCTTATGGTGTATTCCAGCTTGCTTTCACCGTCTTTTTTCACTGGGACACTCCATTTTATCAACTGGTTGCTCTCCTTCACGTGCTTGTAGTTTTCGCGGGTTATCTCCCAGTCCCAGTAGGCGTTCTCCAAAACGGTGACTACGACATCCTCGTCCTTGTGGTTTCTCAGCGTAATCTCCCAGCTGACTTCATGCTGGCATCCAAGATCCCGCACGTTCGTCTGCTTCCTCTCGCCGACTATGTCGAATGCGTTGCCCATCAAAACCCTTATCGTCTCGTCTTTCGGAGTGTGGTCTACCGAGTCTTCCCCGACAAACTGGAGTCTTCCTTCACCGTCTTCTTTGAACACTCTTATCCTGCCTTTTGGAAGCGGGATTCCAAGACCGTTCCCCTCCGAGTTGTCGAAGTTCAGCTTCACCTGAACTTTCGTATTGTCTGACCCGTAGCGGTACCATGTACCGTAACCCTCGTAAACATACTCTTTTTCCACTCCCACCTCACTTGCCGAAAGAAGCGAAATCTGCTTTTGCTCGTTGTTTCTGAGCGTGGTCTTGCGCTGAAGGTCGTACATGTGGTATTCAAACAACTGCTCCTGCGCAAACTGGGCTCCACCAATATTCGCCTCCGTTGCGTAAACCATGTCATACCTCATTGCGCTCGGCTCCATAATCCTGTTCACGTCTCCCGCCACAAGCTTTAGGCTCGCGTTCTCGAACGTGGCGCCGGCATTGTTTGTTATCGTCACCCACCCGTTCAAATCCATCTTCGAGTCGTCCGGATTTGTCACAACAACATAATCTGCGCTCCAACTCATGCCCGACGTCATGTACGACAGTTCAGCGTTCTTTTTTCCCGCCCCCACACTGTTAATCATCCACTCGAGCGTCGGCTTTGTGATTAAACCCCGAGGCAGGTCCGGAAGTATCATGTCGCTTACAGAAGCGATCTGTATCTCACCGCCGTCCTTTCGTATAATAAGCTCGCTTCCGGAAAAACTCAAAAGCGTCCCCTCCACAAGCTCTTTCGCGTCTCCAACGACTTTAAAGCCCTGAATCCGCTTGCCCACATACTTCTCCAAAATCTTGGACTTGCTGACCAAGTCATACTGGTAGTTCTGCTCCAAAACCTCAAAACTGCCGTCCAAGGAGTTCAGCTTAACGCTCGTCGGGTCGATTGCGGACGCCACGCCCTCAAAAAGATGAGTGTTCAAACCGTTTTTCAAATCTAAAAACCGATTTTCCTTCACGACTCCAAGATTCGAATTGTATATCGTGACTTCAACATCCTCTGAAAAAGAGTTCGCCGTTGTCTCACCACCGTTGCCCCAGCTTCCGGCAAACGCGTAAGACTGCATGCAAAACAACACTAGCGTCAGAACACTAAGCCCCGAAACGATTTTAGGATTTTTCATGAAAAAATATCTGTTTTCAGCGACTTTAAAACAAGGGATTTTGTTTCGGCGAATACCGAATCATTCAGCCTTTTCCGCGACAACATAGCCGTCTTCAAAACGCGGGGCGTTTTTTTTGATTTTATCCTGAAAGTCTTCCCCGCACTCCGGTGTCCCGTCAGGCCTGAAAACGTTTTTCAATTCGACGACATAATGCGTTTCGCTGGAATCCGGGACTCTGGAAAGCTTTTCAGAAAACCCGTCCAAAAGCTTCACGCCCTCCGCCTTAATTTTTTCAGCGTCCAAAACCATGCCTTTACTATAATAAATAAATTAAACTATATATCTACATGTCTTTGAATGGCTGGCACTCCTACGAGCTACAGCAGGTTTTCACAGAACTCGATTCTTCGGAAAAAGGCTTGAGCGGGAAAAACGCCTCCCAGCGGCTTGAAGCCGAGGGGAAAAACGTTTTAGAGTCGAAATCCCGGGTGACGCCCCTGCAAATACTTTTAGGACAATTCAAGGATTTTCTCATAATACTTTTGATTGCCGCAGCATTCATCTCGATTGCCGTCGGAGTCCACGAAAAAAGCGTCCAAGAGATTGTCGAAGCCGGACTTATACTATTGATAGTGGTCTTCATAGTCATCGTCGGATTCTACCAGCAGTATCACGCGGAAAAAGAATTGGAGGCATTGAAAAACCTTGTGACGCCTGTTGCGACAATACTTCGGGACGGCGCGAAAAAACAGGTTGATGCGGAAAACCTCGTGCTCGGAGACATAGTATTCCTTGAGTCGGGAGACAGGGTGCCGGCGGACCTGCGAATCATAAACTCGGTTGACTTGAAGGCGGACGAATCCTCGCTCACCGGAGAATCCACTCCCGTAGAAAAAAAACAGTGCGTCATCGACCTTGAAACTCCCCTTGCGGAGCGGGTTAACTCGCTTTACATGGGCACGACCATCGTATACGGGAAGGCGACCGCGATAGTGGTTTCTAAGGGGATGGACACGGAGCTCGGTAAAATAGCCAAAGACATCTCCCAAATACGGGAGGATAAGACGCCGCTTCAAGAGCGCCTGAACGTTTTAGGAAAACAAATCGGGGTCGCCGTCATCATACTTTGCGCCATAGTATTCGCCTCAGGATACATTGCAAGCGACACGCCCGTGCTCGAACTGTTCATCATCGCAATAGCGCTGGCGGTCGCCGCAGTACCCGAAGGCCTTCCCGGCGTCGTCACAGTCGCGCTCGCAACGGGGACACGGAGGATGGTGAGGCACAACGCGATAATCCGAAAGCTTCCGGCGGTAGAAACGCTCGGATGCACGACAGTCATATGCAGCGACAAGACCGGAACCCTCACGAGAAACGAGATGACCGTCAAAAAAGCGTTTGCCGGATGGAAAACATATGATGTTG
>DSAL01000048.1 GCA_011380095.1 Candidatus Altarchaeales archaeon | reverse complement strand
GCGTAGAACGTCCCCACAATCGCCGGATAAAAACCGAAACTATATCTTCTTGGATTCCATTCCGAGGAAAAAAGAAGTTCGGCAACCGAATATTCCGAGATGGCGGGAAGAGACTTGCTGAAAATCGTAAGGAAAATGATGAAAAACCCCATGATGACAAGCGATGCCGCCGCAAGCATAAGCCTGCTTGAAGCGTTCTCCTTAAACTGCCTCCACCATAAATTTTTCATGAAACAAACCTCAAATCAATCATTGATTTCCTCAATCGCCTCCAACTAAATCATCCAGGTATCTCAACTCTTTTTCAAGCTCCTCGCTCGAAAGCTGCACATAACCGTTTTCCACGGCAAAAGCCTGGCCGTCTGAAAGTATCCAGCGGATAAAATCCGCAACCTCCTTCCTGACGGGATTCGTCACCACGAGATACTCGTCTCTTGCCGGAGGGAACGGGTAATTTCCGGCTGAAACATTCCCTATGAAACTTTCCTTGCTCCCGTAAAAATACTCTCGCCCGTCCAAAACAGTATTGCCGTCCAAGTCCAAGGGAATCGGCCTAATCCTATTTGCAAATCCTCCCGCTTCAACATCATAGACGTAGTTGAGGTTGTTGAATCCTATAGAGTTCCTGCTCCTGCTTACAGCATTCGCCAAAGGCTGATCTCCCTCGAAGTTGGCGTCAGCCCTGTCCTGTATCTCGGCCTGCGTGTATCCCCCCAAAAACAAGGCCCAAACCTCGGCCGCCCCAGAAGAATCAGCCCTGCCATACACGATAATCTCGTCATCTGGGATATTCATTCCCACAAGCTCGCCCCATCTTGTTACTCTGCGCATGAAAATATCGTCCAAATCCCTTTGAGAAAGTCCGCGGGCGTATATCTCATCCAAAACGGGATTTTCAGAGTTTATCGTCCCGACTACCGCGTCCTTTGTCACAACAAAATAGACTGCACCCTGCTCCACCTCCTCGTCTCTGATAGGCCTTGAAACCATCGCGATATCCACCTGCCCGTTCAAGACGTCCGACATACCCTTTCCCGCGCCGCCACCGGCAACATCGACTTTGACTCCAGTCTCCCTGCCGTACTCGTCTGCCCAGACGAGCATTATGGGGTAGACCGCCCAAGCTCCTGAAACGCGGACAACCCGGTCCGCTTCCTCACCGTCTTGGCTTCCAACACAGCCGGAAAGTGATGCGGAAGACAGGATGAGTAAAACCAGCGCTGTTTCTGTGAAATTCGCATTCAATCTAAATTTCACGTCTTCATCACCTACCTTACTGTTTTAATCATATTCCTGAAGCTATAAATTTTCGGCTCGTTCCAGTCGACTTGCCGGTTTAGGCTCCAAAACCCGTATCTCGTATGGTCGCCGAACCTTCCTTCCGCATACATCCCGTGGTCTGAGATGATTAGTATCGGCTCGTCCGGCTTCTTTTTTACGACGGTCTTGGCGATGTCGTCAAGCTGCTTGTAGATGAGCTTCATCTTCAAGTCTATTCCAAAGCTCATGTGTCCCACGACGTCGGCGACCCCGAAGTATCCGAACAGGAGATCCCAGTCTTCTTCGAGTGCGGCCATGAACTCTTCCTTCACCTTGCGGTGGTTTTCGAAGGCTATCCTGTCATAGTCTTCGATTGTCGCGGTCTTGTCGAATATGCCGGCCATCGCATCCCGCTCAAGCCTGTGGTCGTCCATGTATGTGAGCGAGGGCACGTCAATCGCTTTCGTCTTTCCGAAGTCTGAGAGGAACGTGTCGGACTCTTGAAGCTTGAAAGTCCAAAGGGATTCTTTCAGGCTCGGGCTTTTAGCCTTGACTTCCGCCTCCGTGTTTCTGCCTGTCAGAAAACTGCTCCAGATGACGACAGTTCTTGGTTCTTCGAGCATGCTGATGTCGGTCTTGCCGTACGCCCTCTGCTTTATGTTTTCGAGATTCCAGGCGTCAACCTTTGTTATCTCCAGGCCGTCGTATCCAAGGATTATCATTCTTACTCGACCTCGTGGATGTGGGTTATGATTCCGCCGGCCGCAGTGTCCATGTTCTTCTCCAACACGAACCGTCCGAGTTCGGGAACCTCGTTGAAGTCTTCGACAACCAGCTCTTTCTCAAGCTTCAGTATAACCTCGCCCAAATCGTTGTTTTCCAGATGATCCGCGTTTTCTGCGAGGACTTCAAGGCTTGAAGAATTGATTCTCCTCGAAATCTCCTCGATAACGCTCATGACCTCTTGTGTCGCAATCTTCATGGCAATGCGCTCGCCGACTTTCACGGGAGTCTTGCTCATCCAAAAGACGTTGGCGTGAATCTTGTGCGCGACTTTCGGCAACTTGTCGGTCGAGCAGATGACGTTGCCCCTGTCCAAGAATAATGGGTCGGTCAGTGTGACGCCCGTGCTCTCTCCCGCCACCGCGCTCTTCTTCTGCGGATTGTTCCATTCTTCAACAGACTTTATCTTCGTCTTCCTCGGGTTGGGGAGCACTATAACCTCCTGCCCTGCGGTAACAGTCCCGGACTCGATTCGTCCGACGTGAATCCTCTTGTCATCCCTCTTGTAAATGTCTTGGATTGGGAGGCGCAGGGGCTTTTCGGTAGGCTTCGCCTTAATCTTGAAGGTGTCGAGCGCCTCTAATACTGTGATGCCTGAATACCAGCTCATCTTGTCGGATTTTCTGGCGAGATTGTCGCCCTCCATAGCCGATATAGGTATGACATAACTCGGCTTGATTTTGATTGAGGAGAGGAAATCCTTCAACTCTTTCTCTACTTCGTCGAAGCGGTCTTTGGAATAGTCGACCAAATCCATCTTGTTCATCACGACTATCACCTGGCTTAAACCCAAAAGCGAGAGGATGTATGCGTGGCGTTTCGTCTGCTCGCGCACGCCCTCTTCCGCATCGACGATTAGGATTGCGGCGTCAGCCTGGCTTGCCCCGGTTATCATGTTCTTCACGAATTCGACATGTCCTGGCGCGTCAATTATCACGTAACTGCGTTTTTCAGTGTTGAAGAAGGTTTGGGCGGTATCGATTGTGATTCCCTGCTCCCTCTCTTCCTCGAGGTTGTCCATGATGTATGCGAACTCGAGCTTTTGTCCGAGCATCTCGCACGTCTTCTTCAACTCCTCCATCAATCCTTCAGGCAGGCTTTCGGTGTCGAAAAACAGTCTTCCGATCAGGGAAGACTTTCCGTGGTCGACGTGGCCTACAATCACTATGTTCATGTACTCTTTATCTTCCGCCATTCTCTTCACCTCACATGTATCCGAGGGCCCTGAGCTTTTGCATCATGTAGGCCTTCTCCTTGTCCTGCGAACGCCCTGAGCGCTCGCTCGTCTTTGTAGTCAACAGTTCCTCGATCATCTCGTCGATGTTTGAGGCGTTCGAGTCGACCGGCTTGCAGCATGGTACGCAACCAATACTGCGGTAGCGTTTCCCGTTTTTCGCGAAATACAGGCCGGTTATCGGAATGTTCTCCCGCTTGATGTAGCGCCAGATGTCGATCTCCCTCCAGTGAAGTATCGGGTGGACGCGGACGTGCTGGTCTCCAGCCTGCTTGTTCTTGAACTGGTCCCAAAGCTCGGGAGGCTGGTCCTTGTAGTTCCACTGGAAATCCTGATTCCTCGGGCTGAAATACCTCTCTTTCGCCCGTATCCCGTGCTCGTCGCGCCGTATCCCCAAAAGCAATGCCTTAAGCTTGTGGGCGTCAATCGCCTGCTTCAAAGCATTCGTCTTCAACTCAGTGCAGCATTCAAAACAATCGTGTGTTTTTGGCCCCATGCCTTCCGCCAGCTTCTCCTTGTTCTGGGCGACAAGCAATTTCAGGCCCCACTCTTTCGCGTACTTGTCGCGGAACTCGTACATTTCCGGGAACTTGTAGCTCGTGTCGATGTGCAATACTGGGAAAGGCAGCTTCCCGTAGAACGCCTTCCTGCAAAGCCAAAGGAGGGTGGTCGAATCCTTGCCGATGCTCCAAAGCATTGCGATGTCCTTGAACTGCTTGTAGGCCTCGCGTATTATGTAGATGCTCTTGCTCTCCAACTCGTCTAAATGATCCATCACTTATTCCTCCAAATCTTTTTTCATCAAGTATCTGTATAGTTTGAATCCCTTGTTCTCGTACAATTCTTTCGCAATCGTGTTTTCGGGCTTCACCGTCAGTGTCATGGATGTTGCGCCAATGCTCTTCGCCCAGTCCTCCGCCTCCTTCAAAAGCGCGGTTCCGATTCCCAAACCTCTTTTCTCTGGCTCGACCTGAAGCGTCTTGACGTAGACGTCGGCGCCATCACGGTCCTCTAAAAATATGGCTCCGGCAAAACCATCGTCATCCGCTATGACAAGCCTCTGGTTCATCACCTGCTTCTCCAAATCGCTCTTGAACTTTTCAAGCGATGGGACAGTCAGCTTCTCGCCCATGCACTCATAGTATTCCCTTCGAAGGCGCACAATCTTTTCAATATCTCCCTTTTCCAATCCGCGAAATTCCATTTTATTTTTTTACTCCAAGTATCCGAGCTTTTTCAGGCGCTCCCTTATTTTCTCGACATCCTGTCCTGCATCATCACCCTTCTCATACAGCATGACGCGAAGTAGGAATGTGACGTAATCCGAGAGCGTCTCAAAATCAGTTTTAGAAATATTCTTCTGGACTTTCTCAGCAAGCTTTGCGGGAATCGAGATGATAGTCTTATCACGGTCCAACTCCTTAAAGACCTCGACCATGTCCTCCAAAACCTTCTGATACGGCTCATCACGGGCGGCAGCCAAAACCTTCAGCTCCCGCCTCAAATCCTCCGTAACCTGAATCGTCGTCCGAGTATCCATAAAACTATGTAAATACATACAATTATGGAATATAAATGGATTTTAGAAAAATCCGCTTTACCTAACCCTTACTGCCATTCCTTTCGTGAAGTCTTTTATTTCTTTTGGAGACATGTGTAGTGTTCCGCCCCGTATTAGGTTGTCAAGATGGTCGACTATCAGGCATTCGTCGCCCGCCTTGAGTTCCGGGTCGACTTCTTTCACGAATTTGGCGAAAACGCTCTTCCCCTCCTTCACGCACGCCAAGACTTCCCCGTCGTCTTCTAAAACAACACGGAGTCTTGGATACTTGAAGTTTTCGTGCAAAAGCTTCATGTAGCCTTCTTTTGGAAGGAGGAAGTGGTCGCTCGCCCTGATTGTCAAAAACATTTCCTTGTTAACATAAACCCACCGCATCCTCCCCGTGTTCCTCGACTTCTTCACTATTGCGTTGTCCGGAATCAAGGCTCCCGCGCCCTTGCCGAACTGGTAGTCTGCCATCATCCGGAGTTTTTCAAGCGCCGTCTCCTTGAACGTGTATTCAGAAGTGTTTTCAGGATGAAGCGTCTGGCCGAAGGGGTAGAACTCTAAAAGACCTGGCGGAACCTCGCCATACGGCTTCAATGGAATCCTCATGCCGCCCTCAATCCTCTCTAAACGTTTCTTCGCGTTCACGACTTCCGGACGCAACGCCGTCTCAAAACCGGTGTAGTAGATTGCCGAATTCTTGGTGACCGCGTCAAGCGTTGCAATCCAATCAGAATGCTTCGTCAAAGCGGTCAGCGCCCTCATCATCTCCGGATGGCTTCGGCACCGCAATGCCACATGCTCCCAAAGCCTCCCATCACGAATGCTTTGTTTGACAGCCTCAATCTCGGAAAAACAGACGTAGAGGTTGTGGAGTGCGAGCGCCCTCGTCTTATCCTCCCCGTAAAGTTTTTTCAATCTGATTCCATGCTCGACGCAAACCGGGCAAGTACAAGAAATGTAGTCCAACTCATCAATCTTTTTGGTTCCCTCAACCGTCATATACCGTCCTGCTTTCGCGAACAATGCGTAAGATGCTGAATCAAAGAAGTCGCATCCAAGCGCCACAGCCAGTGCAAAAAGCATGGGATGGCCGAGACCGAACGCATGTACTATCCTGTCCGTTGGAATATTCTGTTTCACGGTCGCAATCACGTCCACGAGTTCTGCGAACCTGTAGGACTCCATCAACGG
>DSAL01000118.1 GCA_011380095.1 Candidatus Altarchaeales archaeon | reverse complement strand
GGGTTATTCGGAGATAGTTGGCGACCTCTACAAGATTCTTCTGGAATACACTACTATGCCTAAAAGCAGGCTTACGAAACTCAGGATAAATGCGAAAGAGCTTTCCTCGTTAACGGACTGGAGCCTTCTTTCGGAGAATTATGTGAAGGCGCACGACCTGGCGCTCGAACGCGTAAAAAGTTGATTTAGGGGAGAATGAACAGCGGATTGGTTTCAGACGATGAATTTGATAGCCACCCTAAATTTCATTTGTTCTGGGAGATACTGATCTTCGTTGCGGCAGTCGCAAGCGTTGCGGCAATAACAATCGAGCTGGCAGTCCACGTTTCGCACGAGACCGAACGGTTTCTCAGAATTATTGACTTCACCGCAATATGCCTTTTTTCAGTGGACTTGGTGTGGAAGTATAAGGTGTACTGGCATCATGCGACGAGCAGGCTGTATTTCATAGAACATAATTGGCTGGACGTCCTCGCGATAATCCCGATATTCAGGGTCTTCAGGATAGGCAGGTTTGCAAGGCTTTCAAGGCTGGCCAAACTCGGAAAAACCGTGAAAGCAGTCAAGGCGGGGGAGAAGGTTGTTTTTGCCGGGGAAAAAGCCGCGGCAGTCGGAGAGAAAATACTTGTTTCAGGGGAAAAAACTTTAGCGGCAGTAGAGAAGGGGTATAAGGGCGTTTCAGGATATGCTCACGGACTTCACGGCAAACACGCCTTGAAAGACTTGAAGAATCTGAAGGAATAGGGGGGTTTTCGAGCGAACAATAATTTCAGTGGTGGAGATGATGCCTCAACTTCAGCCTTCTTTTGAGGTTTCCGACGTTGAGGATAGACAGGTGTATTTCCATGGCGGTCAGCCCGATTAATAC
Organism: Candidatus Altarchaeales archaeon; assembly: GCA_011380095.1. Lineage (GTDB taxonomy): Archaea > Altiarchaeota > Altiarchaeia > IMC4 > SCGC-AAA252-I15 > DSAL01. The sequence goes on along the minus strand of DSAL01000118.1, from coordinate 5,215 downwards.
GAGGCCTCCCCCAATCATCTGGTATGTTTCAAGTGTTTCCCCGAGGAATATTGCCGCGAAAAAGCTGCCGAAAATAGGGATGCTGATTGAAGCAATACCGACATTCGACGCCTTTGTATGCTCCAGAGCGCTGTACCAAAGCAGTTGGGCGAGAATCACTCCGAACAATGCGAGGCCCATGAGGTAGACCGGTATCTCCCACACCATTTCAACCTGGGAGATGTCTGGTAGCGCGAAAAACAAGAGTATTATGCCGCCTATAAAGTTTCTCGCCACAACAATCACTTCGGGCGGAACATGCTGGAGGTATTTTTTCATTAATACGGCGGAAAGCGCCCAGAAAAAAGACGCTATTAGTATGTATATGTCGCCAATCCTGAATTCATACCCGAACCTAAAACCCCTTGAAAAGATTATGATAAGGCCGGATATCATTAGTATCGAGCCGAGAACCTGGTGTACAGTCAGCCGCTCCCGCAAGAGTATTGTCGCGAATAACGCTATCATGAGTGAGTTTGACCGTCCGATCAGGAGCGTGTTGGCGACAGACGTGAGCTTTAGTCCGTGGAGATAGAATATTGGGCCGAAAACCCCCACCATTCCGGCGGTCAAAAGAAGGATTATCTTGTCCCTCCTGCAAAGGCAGGTTATCTCCCATAGCTTGTGGGCGAACTCCAGCAGGAATACTAGAAGCACTCCCGCCAGAAGGGAGTGTAGGGCGGAAAGCGCGAGTGGAGACATGTGTTTTAGAAGAGTCTTCTCAAAAATCGGGCTAAGTCCGAAAAAGGCGCATGATAATACGGCTATGGTCGTGCCCTTCAAGAAGATACACCCTGAAAATTCATTTTAACCTGTCTTTTAGATTTGAAGCATTAAGCCTTTTTCCCGGACTTCCGTGCGGACATGAAGCCGGAAAACTTCATGTAGAGGAAATTGAATATTATGAAAAGGGTTATGGAAAAAAGTATGGCGCTGACGCCGAATGAGACGAGGTCTTGGACTTTGAATGAAACAATGCTTCCGGTTGCGGCGACGGAGCCGTCCGGATGGAATAGCTCTATCTGGGCGCCGGGCATCGCACCTAAGGTCAGTATTGACGCGATTACGCCGACGAGGAATATCGCCTGCAAAAGCTTCATCTCCCTCTCCTCCTTTCGGGTTTCAAGGGATTCCTGAAGCTCGAATCTCGCGCTTATCATGAACTCGAGGTTGTCGAGATTCTTTATCAGAATATCGCTCCAAAGAGGCAGTAGATATTCGGAATCGCGTTCGAGCCGTTCGAAACCAAGGCCGACTTCCAGAACGTTTGCAAGCGCGACCTGGTTTTTCCCGAATTTTTCTCCGGAAAAAAAATCTCGTGCGTGCTTGAAGTTGGAGACAGCCTGAAGAATCTTGCCGTAGCGTTCGGAACAATCCTTGCGTATCTGGGCGGTCGAAACCATGACGTCGCGTATCAAATCGAATTCTTTTACCCCCAAATCATCTTCGACTTCGACTATGTCGCCGTAAATCCTTGACATCACCTCGACCATCTGGTTCACGTAGCTTGAAGTCAGTATGAGATAGGAGAAATAGTCTGTGACGGCTTTTAATCCCTCCGTCTTTCTGCCGGTGACATAAAGGTTTGAGCCTGAGTTGTAGAGCTTCTGCTTGTCTACGTACACGTCAATGTTGTCTGACTTTATCGCCTGAAGGCTTGCAGGCCTGAATGTTTCGCTAAAGACTACGGCGTGGAATGCGACGGGGAGTATCCCGTCCTTTATCTGCTGGTATGTGACTCGCTGGATTTTCCCGAAAATGTCTTCGATAAGAAGGTGCATTACATTGTTTTTGAACTCGAATACTTTGGATTCGGAAATCTCGCTTTCGGGAATTTCAGTTGAGAAAGTGAATAAGCCGAATGGGTTCATACAGCAGTCTATCTTCAATCCGCCTTCGAGCGTGACTTTAAAGTTCAGTCTGGCGCCAACAGACACGTCGCCTACCGGAATCTCGAGGTTTCCGAGTTTCCCGCCAATCTCGTAGATGTGGGTGTATGAGCGGGGTATCCAGGAGGATACTACCAGTTGAGCCATGAGAAATATTTGCGGAATAGGAAATATAAATGTTTTTTCAATCTCTGGAGGCGGGGTTCACGTCCTCGAAGTATGCCCTTGAAATTTCGGCCATGCTCCAAGCCTGGGCGATGCAGCCTCGGGGCTTGTGGGGCGGGTCTCCGTCAAATATCTCGCTCAGATATCCGATGCCCGCATCCCATAGGTGGCTTGTGAGGAGAGGTTGTATGAACTCCCATTTGCGTTTAACATCCCGTTCAAGACCGTATTTCCTCAACGCCTTGAAGTATGGGCCTAAAAGCCATGGCCAGACTGTCCCGTTATGATAGGCCTTCTCCCGCTCGACAACGCCCCCAGTATAAACGCCGCAGTAGAGTGGGTTTTTAGGAGAGAGCGTGCGCAGGCCGTAGGGCGTAAGCAGTTGTTTTTCAACCGCATCAAGAATCTTTTTGGCCTCGTCAAACCCTAAAACAGTATAGTTTAGGGATAGTGCAATAACCTGGTTTGGACGCATGCTGTCGTCTCCAAGACAATCACGCAGATATTCGCCATTCCAGTATTTCTCCAAAAAAACCCGCCTGTGGTCCTCGATGTAGCCGGAATAATCAACGGAATCCCCCGCGGTTTCCGCCATGTCCTGCATGCAGTTTAGGGCGTTATACCACAACGCCTGAATTTCAACGCCGCTTTCCCGCCTAAGAGAATCCATCCAAGTACCGCAGTCGTGGACGAGCACTCCGTCACGCACCATTCCCGCGTGATTTTCAACGATTTCTTTCAGAGTCCACCAGTAAGTATGGAGGAACTGTTTAGCCTTGGAGGGCTGGACGTATGACAAATACTTGTGGACCCTGTCTATTAGCCAGAGGCTTCCGTCCGCATCATAGTATTGCGGTTTCCCGCCGGCAAAACGTGTCGGCGTCCTGCCGCGTTCGACATGGTTTAGAAAGTGTTCGAGTATTAGTTCGGCGTCAGAGAATTTTTTGGAGACTAACGTAAGACCCGGAAGGCTTATCAACGCGTCCCTGCCCCAATCCCCAAACCAGGGATAGCCGGCGATGACAGTCTTCTTTCCGAACGCGTCGATGATGAATGAATGATTGTTTTGGACTAGAGTGTATATTCCCCCGTCGTTTAACGGCGTGTGCATCCGCTTGTGGTTGAGGACCTGCCTGAATTTTTCGCCAACAAAATCCTCGCCGGCCCCCGCAACCGCAAGGATAGTGGCCTCGATTTTTTCGCCTGAATTGACTTTAATCGAAAATACGCCGGGATTGAAAAGGTCTTCTACAGCATTTTCTCCCCGCTCCCGCTCAATTCTGTAGAACACGTCCCCATGCCAGAAGGCATCGTTGATGAAGCTGAACTCCTTGCTGTATAAAAGCAGGTAGTCGTCAGACGTTGAAACCGAAGCTCCATGACCGAGATAGTCTTTGACTGTGAAATTTTCGCGTTTTTTGGACAGGCCGTGGATGTTTCTGGAGTTTGTGAGCGGCCTGACCTTGAAGTCAAAATCCGAGTCTCCGTCGTTTGAGAGCGTATAGCAGCACCATAGTGCGTTTAGCCTGGGGATCCGGCATATTGTTTTAACGACTTCAATCCCGTCTAAGACATATTTGTATTGAACGTCGTCTGCAGTGCAGTTGAATTCCTTCAAATGTTTAAATCCGTCTGTGATGGTTCCGTCGGCATACTCGTTGATTGACAGGATTTCGCACGATTCTGTTAAAACAACTTCCTCGTCAAGCTTGCTTAAAACAATCCTGCGTTCAAGATTCTCGTCAGCGTATGCGAGCAGTGCATGATACTTCCGGGTGTTCAAGCCAAGTGCGGTGGACGAAGAGTATCCTCCGAGCCCGTCTGTCAAAAGCCATTCGCGCTGGATGAAAGATTCTGTGCTTTCGGAAGAAGCATTCAGGATGAAACTGGTTTTCCTCCCGCGGATGGGGTGAATATCGGTTTTAGCAGCCCTCTTGTGGCTTAAAACCGGCGTGCTTCTGGCTTTCGCTTCAGCCTGCATCTTACGCCATTCGATGATGTTAGGAACCCGTTTTTTGCAGTAAGAGGACATGAGAGAGAATGGGATTCAGGAAAGAAAAATCAAAAAGAAACATGGAAATAAAAAGAAAAAGGTTTGGGGACGGTTTAAGCGTCCCTTCCTTTTAGTGTGCTGCGGCCGTTTTCTGCTGCGCGCACTTTGGCTCTGTCAATCGCAGCCTCAACAACCTTGTTCAACTCGTCGAGGAAGTCGGCGCCAACATTCATGTTTCCAACATATTCCTTTACCTTTGACTTAACAATCAAATCAGCCATCGTCTAGTTCACCTAAAATCAACCCTTCAACCGGTTTTTTCAAAACGGTATTGAGTTGTATAGTAATAGAGAATAGGCTTTAAAAACGCTTTAAACCGCTTTTAAGAGTTTGTTGATTTTTAAAGAAATACTGTTCGCGCATACCGTTAATTTTACATTGCTTATATTGAATATTATGCGTAAAATAAAACTGACGCTTGGAAACTGCCGGGTTTAGTAGGGGAATTCCGTCCTTCCAGTGTAGGGGTTTGTCATAGTCTTGTAGAAGAATCCGGCCATTAAAAGCATCAACAGTAGAATGCCGAAACGGTATTTTGGAGCCTGCACCGCAACATATCCTGTCGGCATTTTCAGGATAGTTGTCGTGGTTGTTGATGCGATAGTAGTTGTGGCAGTAGAGACCTCCTCGATTGTCAGGTATAGCGTGGTTGTGGAGGCGACAGTTGTCGTAGTTGTGGTCGCGCATGAACTGCACGGCCCGCCGCAGTCTACCCCATCCTCGCCCTGGTTTTGGATGCCGTCACTGCAGGTCATACAAGGCCTGCATGAGCCCCCGCAGTCCACTCCATCTTCCCCAGCGTCCCGTATCCCATTATAGCATTGATGTACTTTTGTTATGGCGGGCGGTCTTGGACTGCTTCCACCTCCACCTCCGGAAGATGGAATTACCATGGTCGTCGTAGTGCTGCTAGTTGGGGTGGTTGAGGTAGTACTGGTTGTTGTGCTGGTGGTTGAGGTAGTACTGGTTGTTGTGCTGGTGGTTGAGGTAGTACTGGTCGAAGTCGTGGTTGAAGTGGTTGAAGTCGTGGTTGAAGTCGTGGTTGAAGTGGTTGAAGTCGTGGTTGAAG
>DSAL01000096.1 GCA_011380095.1 Candidatus Altarchaeales archaeon | reverse complement strand
GTTTTTACAGTCTCCCCCAGTGCCTACGACGTCAACGAGGTTTTTCACGTTCGGCTTCACCTGGACTGCGTGCGCCCGCATGACTTTCGCGAAACTCGCGATTTCAAGGGGCGTCTCCCCCCGAATCCTGAGTGCAGTCAGGTATGCTGCGGCCTCTCCCTCGGATATTTCGCCGCTCATCAACTCTTCCATGAAATTAGTGGCTTCCGCTTCCGTAAGCTCCCGCCCGTCAACTAGTTCTGCAAGCACGCTCATTTTGAAACCTCGAGAAAATTCTTCATTATCTTCAAACCCTCTTTTGTGAGAATGGATTCCGGGTGGAACTGGACTCCGTATACCCGGTATTCTTTATGCTTTATCGCCATAATCTCGCCGTCATCAACGCTTTCAGCTGTCACTTCAAGGCAGTCGGGCAGGCTTTCACGTTCGACCGCGAGCGAGTGGTAGCGCGTCGCCTCAAACGGGTTTGCGACATTCTTGAACAACTCCGAGTTGTCGTGTTTTATCATGCATGTTTTCCCGTGCATGAGTTTGCCCGCATAGGTCACCACGCCCCCGTATTGTTCGGCTATCGCCTGGTGTCCCAGGCAGACTCCGAGAATGGGTTTCAAGCCCCCGTATTTTCTGATGGCGTAGTTTGTCGCCTTTGCGTCAGACGGCTTTCCCGGGCCCGGGCTTAAAACTATCGCGTCGGCGTCCTTGATTATCCCGTCCAGGTTTTTTTCACTGATTGTGTTTTGGACTACTTTCACCTCCGCCTTCAGTATTCCGAGATACTGGACGAGATTATACACGAACGAGTCGATGTTGTCGATAACTAAAACCCTCATTCTTCCGCCTCCGCGCCAAGCGTCTTCAGCATTCCCCTCGCCTTGTTTTTGGTTTCCTTGTATTCGAGTTCTGGCTTTGAGTCGGCGACTATGCCGGCTCCCGCCTGAACGTGGGCAATGCCCTTGTGAAATACTATGGTTCTGATGGTTATAGCCGTGTCGAGGTTGCCGTTGAATCCGATGTATCCCACGCATCCCGCGTAAATTCCGCGCGCGTCGGGCTCAAGCTCGTCTATAATCTCCATCGCCCTGACTTTAGGTGCGCCCGATACTGTTCCCGCGGGGAATACTGTGTCAAGCGCGTCAAGCGCGTCTTTATCCTCATTGAGTACTCCCTCGACTTCGCTTGACAGGTGCATTACGTGGCTGAAGTATTCGGTCTGCATGAATTTCGAGACTTTCACGCTTCCGTATTCGCATACTTTACCGAGGTCGTTTCTGCCTAGGTCGACTAGCATCAAGTGCTCCGCCCTCTCTTTTTCGTCGCCCCTCATGTTTTTTTCCAGTTTGTCGTCTTCGGCCTTGTCTTTTCCGCGCCTTCTTGTGCCGGCGATAGGGTAGGTGTAGGTTTTCTTCCCCTCCACTCTTACGAGCGTTTCGGGGCTTGAGCCGGCAATATGGGTTTCGCCGAAGTCGAGGTAGTACATGTATGGGCTTGGGTTTATCTCTAAAAGTTTCGTGTATGCGGAAAACGGGTCTCCCGCGTATTCTCCACTGAATCGCTGGGAGAGCACCGCCTGGAATATGTCGCCCTCCCGGATATGGTGTTTAGCCTTTTCTACTGCGGAAATGAATTTTTCCTGCGTTTGGTTTGAGGAAAATTTTTTTGCAGTGCAATCGGCGGGGGTTGGTTTGCCAATGAATATGTCTTTTGTTATTTCCTCAAAATCGGATTCGCCGTTTGTCGTCAGGTCAGTGAGTATTGTTTTTTTCGTGTGGTGGTCGTAGATGATGTTGTTTTTGCAAAGGACGAGGTGCGCTTTCGGGAAATCCAGTTTTTTGTTTGGCAGTTTGACTGATTCGCGGATTATGTCATATCCAACGTATCCGACAAGGCCTCCTGGGAATTGGGCGTCAATTTTTGTGCCGCATTTTAATTGTTTTGAGATTTCCCTGATTGTTTCTATTGTAGTCGCGCCTTTCGGTTTTTGGATTTCGCCCGCGATTTCACCGCTTAATTCAGCCCCCTCGTCTGTTATTTTGACTTCAAAAATTGGGTTGAATCCTATGATTGTGAATCTAGCGAGCTTGTCGTCTGAGCCGATTGATTGGAGGAGGTATGTCCCGGCCTCTCTAACGCTATTGTATGTTGTGGGGGGGTCTGGGCATCTGATTTCGGCGTGTTTTTGGTCGAACTCCATGACCAAACTATACGTAATATGTCTATAAAAATACAAAAATACACATAAAAATACAATTATTGTTCTAGGATTTCTATTAATGGCCGTCCATCCATGTTTTCATCAATCCCGAACATGTGAAGGACTGTCGGCGCCATGTCCATTAGCCGGGCATCATTCACAATAGCCCCTGTCTGAATGTCCGGCCCGGATGCTATCATTATACCGTCCTGATGGTGGCATCCGGTCTCCCGGAATGTGTCTTCGAAAAGCCAGGGGTACGAGAATGAGCCGACAACCCAATACTCGTTTGCGTAAATCATGAGAATATCGGGCGCCTCGTCCATGGCCATGCCGTGATATAACTCATCTTTCGTGTAAACATTTTCGACGACGTTCATCCCAGTCTTCGGGTCCTTGAAGTTCCGCAACTTTTCCATAATCTCCTGCTGGACCCGTCTGTACTCCTCGTCAGTCAAGTTCGGGTTCAAGTAAATCTGGCCGGTATAGTATCCGCACGTATACGCCTTGGAATTCTCAAAATCAAGTGTCAGAGTCGGAGGCCGAACGGACGCCGCATCCCCGCCGGACTTGACCATGAACTTCCTGATAATCTCGGAAATCCCCGTCTTCTTCAAGACTCCGCTGATTGTTATCATGTACCTGGCCTTGCTGTTGTCCCAATTGTTTTCAATCTTGAGATAACCTTCCTGCTCAAGCCACCAGTTGATGTGGACCCGGCGCTTCAATCTTCCGAAACCGTGGTCGGAGATTATGAAGACATTAGTGTCGGGACCTGCCGCCTCAACCAGCTCCTGAATCTGGGTGTCGACAAACTTGTAGTAATCTTCCATAGCGTTCTCATATTGCCCCCCCTCCTCCATATCGCGCCACATGTAATGCTGGATTCTGTCTGTTCCCACAATCAGGACTGTCATGAAATCCCAGTCTGGTTCGCGCTCCATCAGCTTGACTGCGACATCAACTCTCTTCTCCGTCGTATTGTATAAGCTTTTGATGAATTCGGGTTTCTCGGTGTTCATCCAGCCCGCGCCTTCGACTATATAGCCTTCTTCAATAAGCCAGGGGCGAAGCGATTTCGGCTCGACCGCAATCTGGGGCGCCATGACGCCGGAGATAACGATGCCGTTGATCTTGTCGGGCGGGTAAGTGTTTTGCAGGTTCATGATAATCGACTTCCTCCCGTTTTTGGAAAGCGTCTGCCAGACCCGCTCGCTTTGGATAGAGTCTCCAAGCGGAATCCTCGGCTCGTCGGTGTCAGCGCACTGCTGGAATCCGTAGATGCCGTGGCGTCCAGGGTTATTGCCTGTTGCGAAAGTCGGCCACGAGACTGGGGAAACATAAGGTATCGGCGCCATCAGGCTCGAATGCGAGCCGGAGTCGTAAAGGCTCTTTAGATACGGCATGTTGCCCTGCTCAATCCAAGGTTCCAGAGTCGTCCATGTCGCACCATCCAAACCTATTATCAAAACCTTCTCCACTGCGGATGTTGCCGGCGCAAATACCAAAAACGCGAGTACGCAAAATGTTATGACCTTTTTCTTCATGTCAACCTCCAAGCCAGTTCAGGAGCCTGTAGACTATATTTTCACTGCGACAATGCTTAAAAATGCAAAGACTGCTTCTGCACTCGAAATCGTTCGCGCACTCTCCGCCGTTATTCTGCTGTACCAGCACGGCGCCTCCAGTTGCGCAATACATTCCATCACTGCTGCCTCCCCGTGAAACACATTCCCCCATAATCCAGCATCCCGCACATTCCGGGATTGTGGTTGTCGTGGTCGTCGAACTTGTTGTTGAAGTGGTCGAAGTTGTCGTGACAACATTGATTGTCGTGGACGTCACGTCCAAAACTTTTTTCAGGGTCGTGGTCGTCGTAGTCTCCACGGGTTTTTCCAAAACCCTAATCCTCACGTCCTCCACGATGTAGTCGCCGTCGTCCTCGCGGAAATAACCCCTCACCTGATAGTTTCCAGCCTCGCTTAGAGTGATATTCCAGGATTTTTGTAGGTATCCTGAAACACGCTCGTCGCCGTTGCAGCGGCAATTGGGTGGAAGGCTTGAAAACAGTTCTCGGACCCGCGTCTTAGGCATGCTGTCAAGGTTATAAACTTCGACTTGTCCAGTAACCTTGTTGCCGGAATTCATTTCAAACTCGACTTTCAAGCTCTCTCCAACATAATACTCTTCTTTGCCGGCAGTCAAACTTACTTCAAGCGCCGCCGAGCAAAACCCGGAAACAAAAATTAATGCAAGAAGAATCCCCCTCCAACTCATGGTGCTAGAACATTAAGAGGGTCGGCCTAAATAACATGATGATGCCGAAGACTATCATCAGGAGTCCGCCGGCGAGCTTTAGCAACCTGCCCTGGTCTTTAGTAATCCTCTCGCTCTTGAAATAGTAGATGAAGTTGAAAAGGATTGCGAAAAGCGGGATGACGTATACTATCGAGTATAATGCGGTGTATAGGATGTGCATTACTCCGACATGCTGTCCGAAGCTTTGGAATAACGCGGCCATATAAACTGCCGGAAGTATTGCCGTGCAACCTAACTCTACGAGGTTCACAAACACTGCGAGTCCGATTGTCGCCACAATAGCGGCGCCCAAAGCCTTCTTGGAGTTCGCCATGTCAATATTCCTCACGACCTCTCGGGCCTTTCCTGTTATCTTCATCTGCTGGTCGCTTGAAAGAGAAAGAGAAATGCCCTTTTTGAAGAAGAAGTAGTCTTTCAAATTGATTGCCCCTGCAATCAATACTATCCCCCCCAAGACTTTCAGGATTATCTCGCCGTACTGGCCGAAAACCCACGAGCCGAGCATCATGAGCGAGACTATGAATATGAAGTACATGACGGCGCTCGTCACCACAAACACTCCGCCGACCAACGCCATCTTGTGCTTGCTGTTCGTGTGGGTGAGAAGCGACAATAGTATGACAAGGACTGTGAACGCGCACGGGTTGAATCCGTCCGCCAGGCTGATTATGAATACGAACATCGGGAACGGGAATTTTCCCGCGAACTCCTTGATGTACTGCTCCGGCGTCAGGGAGATGAAGATGAAAAAAAGTATTATGAATGCGGATATGAATCCCGCGGTGTAAGCCCTTTTACCGACGCGTTCGACAAGTATCGGATATGCTACAAGATACGCTAGAAGAAGGAGGAATATGCTATACTGGGGGTATTGCTCGTAAAGCGGCGACTCTATACCCTCGCACTCCACCTGATCCAGCCCCAGGTTTTCAAATATTGCCATGGAAACCTGGTTTTGATACCCAATATACGCCTTATAGACTGGGTCGTATTCAAGCTCCCCACGGGCCTTAGCATATCCTATGAAGACTTTGTCGCCGATGAAAAAACGGGGCACGCCAAAATTCGTGGTATTATACCTTTCGGAGAGCTCTCTCACGAATTCCGGCGTCTTGCTCGAGTCAATATATTCGACATGCAAATTATCTTGTTCCGCGTCAATCATCTGGATGTAGGGCATCATCTCGTGGCAGTGCGGACAAGTCGGGGAATAGACGAAGTAGGCTTTACAGGGGTTTCCATAGCCAAAACCCATTAGAAACAGCATTAAAGCTCCGATTAAAAAAATCCTCTTATGCTCCATCCTTTAACCCCATATTATATTCATACAAATTAAAAACGCCATATTATCCTATAGTGTTTTAACCCAACCAACAGAAGGAAGCTCTACAATGTCTGTGAAGCGGTTTTCAATCAACTCCCTGTTTTTCGTGCAATGGCAAGGCGCGATAAAACCAAGGCCCTTCAAAGCGTCCAGCCTGTCGAAACCGTGGAATCCGCCCACCACTCCAAAAACATTCCCGTGTTTCTTCGCCACCTCAATTATCCTGTCAAGGCCTGGGTGAGAGCATCCGACAACCAACACGATGCCTTTCGCAGTCTCGAGCATGAGCGACTGTTCGACGATTCTTGCGCCATCATACTCGCCGAAAATCTCGCCGGTAGAATAAACTCCGTCAAAAACCTTTGTTTTCCCGGAAACCTCAATCAAATCCGTCCTAGACCTTATCTCGCCCTTCAGTTTTTCTGAAAAAGATTTCGGCACGAAAACCTTCGCGTCATCCGCCTTGGAGAGCGCGTGGTTTAGCCCTCCAACATGGTCCCAGTGATTGTGGGACAAGACGATTGCGTCAATGCGTGAAACATCAACACCCATTTTTTCCATGTTCTCCAAGAGGATGTTGCCGTCCCAGCCGGTGTCAAACAAGACTTTATACCCTCCTGATTCAATTAGGCATGCAAACCCCCAACTAGCCTTCAAATCCGGATTATTCGACTCATTGTCGTAG
>DSAL01000122.1 GCA_011380095.1 Candidatus Altarchaeales archaeon | reverse complement strand
GATATATACCATATACTCTTCGCTGGATCCGACTCCAAACATTTTACTTCAAAAAGAGGGTTTGAGCGCAATCGCCATAATTCCCGTCATCCATAAAGGCGAGGTTATAGCCTGCATGAACATAGCCTCCCACACGATAGACTCATTTGACTCCGCCGTCAAGAATGCGCTCGAGATTGTGGCGGCTGAAATAGGCGGTTGTATGGCGAGGCTCATGATAGAAAAAGAGGTTGAGAAAAAAATCATAGAGTTGAAGAATTTCACAAACTACCTGGACGCCCGGGAGATAAAGATTGCTGAGCTTGAAAAGGCGATTAAGGACCTGCAGAATCTCGTGAAAAAAATGTATACTAAAACATTCTAATGCCGTAACCCGCGAATTCTGATGTTGCCGGAATTGGCGCCCTACCTCAGCCTCTTTTTTTCACCGTATACTTCGTCCAGCCTCTCCCAGACTCTGTTGATTATTTTTTTGCCTTTGGCGCCCCTGACTTTTTCCGCCGCTTCAAACGATTCCATGAAAATGCTTTTGGCGCTCTCCGCAATCTCCTGGGAAACTATTTTTATTCCGGGATACGGCTTTCGCACTTTTTTTTGAACTCCCCCCCTGCCGTCTGACCTGAGGCAGAGGAAAACTTGGACGGGGGTGTTTTCCCTTGATTCTACGATATACATGTGCGGTCCTGGAAGGGGTTTGAGGTAGCGGATGTCAAGTTTTTTGAAGCTTTCAACCTGCCGTTCAAGCTTTCCCATGACCATGCTGCACTCTTTGTAGGCTATTTCAACGTCCTTGTAGACTTTCATAGCCTGCTCGAACGGAATCTCGACCTCAAAGCTGGTTAAAACGTTTATCCTGAGGGTTCCGGTCTCAAAGCATTTCCTAACCTGCATTCTCACGAACTCGGACTGGTTGAATCCCCTGAAAATAGTGTTCAGGTAGCTGATGTTCGGGAAGCGGGTGTCTCCGTAGAAAACTCCCGCGTCCTCTATCGACCTGGCAATCGAGTCGAATAGTTCGCTTGGATTGAGAAACTGGACTTCTGGTTTTTTAGGCTCCAAGGTTATCCTCTCCATAATCTCATCCAGGGAATCGGAAAACACGGTGAAGTCTTCCAAATCCGCTTCAAATTTTTTCCTCCTCTCCCCAAGAATATTCTGCATTACCCGGGTGTTCACGCCATAAACCGCCTTGTCTTTTCTCTCCACAATATTCAGGTCCAGGAGGGGTTTAAGCTGCGTGAAAAGATTCTGCCTTTTTATGGGCTTACCGTGGATTCGCTCAAACTCCCCTAAAATCCTTTTTGGATTCGCATTTTCCCTTTTAAGCTCTATCTCGTAGATGGCTTTCAGAATGTCGAACTGCTGTCCCGTGATTCCAGCCATTGGGGTATTCTTTTAGCGTCTATAACCCTCTCTTCCATACTCCACCCAAGACATGTATTAAAATTAGTATATGTTCTAATGTTCTAAAAAGACACATGTTCTTTTATGTAACTTATGCGTATTATTGGTTATAAAAAGAGCCCACCCCAAACATCCGGGCTATAAGGCTCTTACAAAAAAACACCATGGGATTCTAGCGAAAAAAGAACCTCAAGACAAAAAAAATCACCCACTCAAGGGGGGTGTGAAACGCGAACGCCAAAATCACGTAAAGTTTAAAAAAACTGAAAAACTCTCAAAGAGAGCGAGGAGTCACCACCAAAAACTCCATACAACGTGATTAAAAAGCGCAAGCAAAAAAATCCACACCCCCCGCCCTCTCCCTTCTCAAAGATTTCATTTTTATTCTCCCCCGACTATTTTTTAGAATTCATTTTTGGTGGTGAAACATGTTTGAAATAATATACTTGGGTTTGGACTACATACGCGGAGTTCCGCAAGAACTCACGGAAAAGGCAGTAAAATCGGGCATGATACGCCCCGGAAGCATTCTTGGAATACGCGCGGAATCCGCGCAAACAGGAGAACAACTCGGGATAGAAATCCGGCTGACAGAACCCGGCCAGTCAAGGCTCATAAAGGAAGGCATGGTGGTTCCGCTTGAAGAGGGAAGCCAGCCCTTCAGAATCCACAACTCCTGGCCTCAATACCTAAGCCAGGTAGTAATAACTGAAAAAAAAACCGAAGCAGGAAACGAACGCATCGAAAACTACCGGATACGGAAAAACACGGTCATGACGTTAAAACCCGAGTTAACGCCGAAACCAGCCTGATTTCAAAATCCAATTCCCATAAGCGCGCATGGACTGCAAGAAGACTGAAAACCTTTCCAGATGCAACTGCAAATACGAGCCCTGTGAAAGAAAAGGATTATGCTGTGAATGCCTGGCGTATCATTTGCGCTCGCGCGAGCTTCCGGCATGCGCCTTCCCCAACAACGTGGAAAAAAACCACGACAGACGCTTTGAAAGATTCGCAAAACTGGTTTCAGACGGGGAAATCTAGTCATTCCTCAAAGAATCATGCCATGTGAAGACTATAACCTGCGCAAAAACAAAAATTATTAACACATAAACAATGTGCAGGAGCGAAAGACCTAAAAGCATAGGCTTAAACGGGGTTCCAAGAAAAAAAGCCGTGAAAACGCTTGCAAGAACAAAAAGCGCGAAGTCTTTCGGGAAACGCCCGGAAAAACCCGGAACATAATCCTTCACATAACCGGAAAACCCGCCCTCAAACGGCCTCCCGCCAGCCGACGAGAAAACAAGACAAAATACCGTGAAATAAACTAATCCCAATACCGCACCCAACGGCGAAAACAAAAAGGGGGTGGTATTGTCGTAAAACTTCAGGCTCGGCGTCACGTCAAAAGCGTTTTCAGAAAGGCTTGAATAAAGCGGATTCTGGCTTGAAACAAAAGAATCCAAAAAACCCGCCCCGGGCAGGACACTCCATGAAACAGGCGTGGAAACAAAAAAAACCAGCGCGAAAAAAACAAAAACCGGAAAACCAGCGCCCGAAAAAGAAAATCTCTTCAATCTTGGAAACTGGATTCTGCAGAACACTCTCAAAAACCCGCCGAAAAACCTGTCGCCGCACAAGCCGTCGATGAAAACACGAGTCTTCGCGCTAAGATAAGACGCTATAACGCTTGTGAAGGCCGCAGACACCGCCAAAATCGAAAACTCAATAAAAAAAACCCTAAACATCCTAAAACCTTTCTATTCCAAAAATAAAAAGGCGATAATTACACTAAAAACTTTTTGGCGACCGGCAGAAGCCTCGGACTCTTCAACGCCAAGTTGACGATAGCCTTAAAATCCCCCCTCGTCAAAGCCATAATATCCTCTCCACGCAAGGCGACCGCGAAATTCTCGAAATCCTTGTCGTCAAGCTTCTCCAAAAAATACCTCAACTTCAAAAGCCTCTTCAAATGCTTTCCGTCGCCCTCCATCCACCTTGTTTCATACTCTAAAAGACGCTCCCGCGAAACATCATCCTCCGTCAAGGCGCTTGATGCGACTTCAGCGCAAAGCTTTGCAGCGCGCATAGCCAAGGCAATACCCCCCCCGTGGATGGGGTTGACCTGCTGGGCGGCGTCGCCTACAACCATGAAACCGTCTTTCACGAAAGTTTCGGCGTCGATTTTTACAGGAATTCCGCCCGCATTAACCTCGATCGGAGACGCATTCTCAAAAACTTCCGGATGGCTTGCGATAAACTTGTCCAAATAATCGCGCGCCCTCCTGCCCTCACCAGACTCCACGCCCACAATCCCGATTCCAACGTTCGCGATTCCGCCGCCTTTTGGGAAAATCCACACGTAACCTTTCGGCGCGACTTCAACCCCGAAATAAAGGCTCAAGACGTCGTTTTGAATCCTTAACCCCGCCATCTCATACTGGAAGCCGGAGTGATAGTCGCTCAACTTGTTTAAAGTGTTTATTCCCGCGCGTTTCGCAGTCATGCTGTCAACGCCGTCGGCGGCAATCACAAGCTTCGCATTAACATCAAATTCTTCGCCCATATGCCTGGCTTTCACACCAACAATCCTATCACCATCTTTCAGAACGTCGGTGACAAGAGTCTTGACCATGTATTTTGCGCCAGCGTCAATCGCGCGTTTCGCCAGATGCTTTTCGAAAATCTTGCGCTCCAAAACAAAGCCTGTCGTCCCCAAATCATTCATCTCCACGCGCTTTCCAGACGGCGCGTAAATGTGGGAGCCCACAATCTTGTTGACAGCCCAAAGCGGGTTAGGCTCCAAGCCTACCTCCTGAAGGCCCTTGATGTTGATTCCTTCCGCGCACCTTTTCGGCGTCCCCAACTCCTGACGCTTGTCCAATACTAAGACACTATGGCCTCGTCCAGCCATCTCGTATGCCGCAATGCTTCCGGCAGGTCCCGCACCCACTATCACAACATCAGCTGAACGGTCATTCACTTCCTCTCACCCTCCAATGCCCCGACGGGACAGAATTTAACGCACAAGCCGCACTCCACACACTTGTTTTTGTCGACTTTTAGGACGCGCTCGTCAAGCTCTAAAGCATTCTGGGGGCAGATTCCAACACAACCCCCGCAGTAACAGCAGATATCGTGGCTAACCTTCATCTTTAGGCTTAAAGATAAAGCGCTGAAAAATATAAATAACCGGTTTTACGCAAACTTCTCGCGGGAGTGCTCTGCGTAAATCTCGTCAAGCCAGCCGTCTATACGCCTTATTTCACCCACGTTTTCAAGGCTTTTAGACTCCTGCATCTCCCGATACAACTTCTCCTGCCGTCCGTCAAGATAATCTTTAAGGTTGCCGTCAATCAACTTGTCTCGGGATTCTGATCCCAGATACTCGTCTATGCTGTTCCCCCTCAACTTATCCCTCCTTTCACTATCGGTCAAAACCTCATGGATTGAGACGCCATCCTCCAAACTCATTTTGCCGGCCGCCTTGACGACGGAATCCGCTTGAAGAATCTGGACTCTCCCCACGCCCTCTTTTTCAACGGTCGAAGTGTCCATGACAGCCTTCACAGACTCCTTAATCTGTTCTGAACTGACGTTTCCCGACTCGCTTATCTCTTTGGCGGCGTTTTTCACGTCCTCCTCATTTACAAGTCCTGTCCTCGCAATCTTCTCTATCTCGGGAACAGCCTGCCTGTAGTTTTCGGCTGATTGCTCGATTACCGCGGCCTCGCCCAATGCGGCTTCAGCGTCGCGCACTTCACCCCTCTTCAAGCCTTCCGCCGCAATGCTTGTTTGAGTTGAAAACTCCTGTTCAAATCCGTCGGCTTCAACACTCTTGCCCTCAATATTCTCTCCAGCCCTGCTTAAAGTAGGATTTCCCGCACTAACCCTCCCGCCTAACTTGTCGATTATCTCTCCAGCACCCTCTGAAGCGGTCTGCAAGTCTCCTGAGGCCGTGCTTTCACCGACAGTGTCCGCCGACTTTTTCGCGTCCAAAATCCTGGCTGAAATATCAGGCCCTACTTTAGCGGATTCAGCCGTTTCCGCAGGGGAAATCTGGGCGTCACTTTTGTTAACCGCTCCTTTAGAACGGATATCCTGCTTGCCCGCGGCCTGCCCCGCAAGCTCCTGGACCTCGCTTACAAAACCTTCATCAACATTGCTGACTACGGTCTCTGTCGTGTGGGTTGTCCTCAATTCAGGCCTCGTCTGGACTCCAATCGCGTTCGCGACGCCCTCGACAACCGGCACGCCCCTAATCATTCCACCAAACAAACCCGGCTTCTTAACCCCCGTCGAAGATGAGAAGCTTGAAGACTGGGGCCCCGAACTCATGCCCCCCGCCTCCTCGGAGAGCTCCTGAATCCTTATTGCAAGCTGGAATTTCTCGTGCCTGTCCCTTGAAGCATTATACTGGGCTCGGAGGTCTGAAAGCTCGTTCTTCAAATCCTTTTGTGCCGGAGGCTCGCGCACTACCCTGACTTCCTGCTTCTGTACCTTCTCCTGCATCCGCGCCTGCAGTTCAGGGTTCATTGGTTTTGGAAGAACTTCCTCAATCCTCTTCTGCTTTTGAGGCATAAGACTATCAGTTACCCATAACTTTCAGGCATTAAAAATGCTATAAAAGTTGTTTTATGAACCAGTCGGGCTCGAACTCATTTAGGTCTTTGTAGTCCTGTCCGACTCCAACATAGATTATCGGCTTTCCAGTCTCGTGGGCGATTGAGATTGCGGCGCCACCCCGGCTGTCGGCGTCCATCTTGGTCAGGATGCTCGCGTCAATTCCGACCGCCTCGTTGAATGCTTTCGCCTGCTCGACCGCGTCGTTCCCCGTCAAAGAATCTCCGACGAAGACCTTGAGGTTCGGCTTGTTCACACGGCATACTTTGGAAAGCTCGTCCATCAGGTTCCTGTTAGTCTGCATCCTCCCCGCGGTATCTGCGAGGACCACGTCAACTCCCCTCGCTTTCGCATGCTCGATAGCATCATAGACTACTGCCGCAGAATCCCCCCCCTTCTGATGCGAGATTGTTTTGACTCCAAGACGCTCGCCGTGGACGTTCAATTGTTCGATGGCGCCGGCACGGAACGTATCGGCAGCAGCCAATGCCACGCTGAAGCCGTTGTCTATCATAATTCGGGCGAGTTTTGCGATGGTCGTGGTTTTTCCCGTCCCGTTCACCCCAAAAAACGCTATGACATACGGCTTTTCGCTTTTCCGAATCTCCTCGACCAGATTGAAACCCCGTTTGTCTAAAATCTCGGTCAAAGCATCCTTCAAAGTCTCTTTAACAATACCAGAAACCCTGTTTTTCTCAATATCTTTTCCGAGAATGTTCGCCTTTATGCTTTCCACAAGATATTCTGAAGTGTCTGCCGCCACATCCGACTGCATCAAGTCGAGGTTAAGCTCCCACAACGCCTCCTCCAAATCCCCCTCGCTCAACCGGACAGTCGGCGAGACCATGGACTTCAGCCTGCTTTTCGCGGAAATCTTTACCTCATGCTCTGCAGACTCTTCGACCCTTCCGATAAAAGAGTTCAGGCGCTGTTTCAGACCGGAAAACATTTT
>DSAL01000021.1 GCA_011380095.1 Candidatus Altarchaeales archaeon | reverse complement strand
GTTCTCTATGTGATTACTCAAAAATTCAATCTTAAACATATGGTGGTAAGAACGGAAAATGGCATTTAAAATAGTAATATCAAATCCCGAGGACGGGAAAAGCTACAAGACGGAAGTCGACGGAGCACAGGCTAAAAGACTCAAGGGCGCGAGGATAGGACAAACCTTCAAGGGCGACACAATCGGAATGAGCGGATACGAGCTCGAGCTGACGGGCGGCTCCAACAAGGCCGGATTCCCAATGCGCAAAGGCGTCGAAGGATTCGGGATAAAAAAAGTCCTTCTCGCAGGAGGCGTCGGCTACAAGGGCAAGGACGGGATGCGCAAGAAAAAGACCGTCCACACCGACCAGATTGACGACGACATAGTCCAAATCAACGCCAAAATCGTAAAAACCGGCGAGAAAACTTTAGAACAAATATTCGGCAAAAAAGAAGAGGCTCCAGAAGGCGAAAAGCCGGCTGAAGAATCAAAATAAAACCGCCTTCTTTGCCGGGGGATTGGATCTTGGAAAACACACAGTCTGAAATCAACATAGGATTGATTGGCCACGTAGACCACGGCAAAACCACGCTGACCAAAGCATTATCCGGCGTCTGGACGGACAAGCACAGTGAAGAAATCAAAAGGGGGATAAGCATCCGGCTTGGATACGCCGACTGCGACCTCTACAAGTGCCCTAAATGCCCGGAGCCCGACGCATATACCACCGAAAAAAAATGCGGTAAATGCGGTGGACAAGCCAAATTCCTAAGGAGAATCTCATTCGTAGACAGTCCCGGCCACGAGACCCTCATGGCCACAATGCTTTCCGGCGCCGCCATAATGGACGGCGCAGTCCTCGTAATAGCCGCAAACGAGCAGTGCCCCCAGCCGCAGACCATGGAACACCTGATGGCATTGAAGATTCTGGGCATACAAAAAATTGTCGTCGCGCAAAACAAGATAGACTTAGTGTCAAAAGAGGATGCAGCCAAAAACCACGCTCAAATAAAAGAATTCCTAAAGTCAAACGAAATAAACGGGGTTCCGATAATACCGATAGTCGCACACTACAAGGCCAACATCGACGTGCTAATAGCCGCAATCCAAGAATTCATGCCCACCCCCAAACGCGACCTTGAAAAGCCCGCGAGAATGCATGTGGCACGCTCATTCGACATCAACAAGCCGGGCGCGGAAGTCAAGGAAATAAAAGGCGGAGTACTCGGAGGCTCGCTCACTCAAGGCATCCTGAGGGTCGGAGACGAGATAGAGGTTGCGCCGGGATTCAGGAAGAACAAGAAGTTCGAGCCTATAAAAACCAGGATTACAAGCCTTATCGCTGGGACCGCAAAACTCGAGGAGGCGACGCCGGGCGGACTCATAGCAATCGGCACGACACTCGACCCGGCGCTCGCCAAGGGAGACAACCTTTCTGGAAACGTTTTAGGGGAGCCGGGAATGCTGCCCCCCGTCAAAGACGCGCTTGAAGTTAGTGTAACTCTCCTAAACCGCGCGGTCGGCGCGGAAGGAAAACCCAAGCCGTTGGCTAAAAACGAGTCGCTGATGCTAAGCGTCGGAAGCGCTGTGACAGTAGGTGTGGTGGAAGATCCGGGCAAGGCAGTCTTAACTCTAAAGCTTCCAGTATGCGCGCAGACGGGCGACAAGATAGCATTGAACCGCAGGGTCGGGGCGCGCTGGCATCTCATTGGATTCGGAGTAGTAAAGTGATAGCCTACTTGGACACAAACTTCCTTCTCGCGCCGCACAAAGACAAGATACAGGTTTTCGAAGAGCTCGAAGAGCTTTTAATGCTAAAACCTGTATTGAAGACTACGATGCCCGTCGTCCGGGAACTCGAACTGATATCCCAGTCAAAGGGGCAGGCCGGTTCAGCCGCAAAAGTCGCGATCAGGCTTTTGGAAAAACACGGTGTTGAAGTGGTGGAGTCGGAGGAGACTGCCGACGACAGCATCCTGACAAATGCGTTGAAAGACAACGCCATAGTCTGCACCAACGACAGGCTTCTGATGAAAAAGGCGGGAGCCAGAAAACTCGGGATAGTGATGGTATCAGGCAAAAGCAAGCTCATACTCCTCTAAAAAAAAGAAAACCGTTTTTATACTCTACTAGTATATATTATAGCCGGAATGCACCTCGCATTCGCCACACACACTGGCGTAGCGGCGAGGGAAGAATGATGAAGACTGAAGGTGTAGTTTAAATGTATAAGGTCGTTAAACTGAAGGATACTGTAAGAATTCCTCCAAGACGCTTTGAAGAAGACTTGGAGACTGTCATTACAGAAGAACTGGAGCTGATGATAGCGGGACGAGTGGAAAAGAATATTGGGATACTTCTCGCAGTCAGAAAAGTCGAACACGTGGGCGAAGGCCGCGTCATACTCGGCGACGGCGGAGCATACTACGACACTTTATTCGAGGCTTTGGCGTACGAGCCGCAAGTCAACGAGGTTGTTGAAGGGTTCGTTTCGGAAGTCACGGAATTCGGGGTTTTCATGAATTTCGGCCCGATGGACGGCCTAATACACGTCAGCCAGATTACTGAAGACTTCATGAGCTACGACCAGAAGAACGCGATGTTCGTCGGGCGGGAAAGCAAAAAATCATTGAAGCATGATGAAGTAATCCGGGCGAGAATCGTGACGGTCAGCCTGAAGTCAAGAACATCCGACAGCAAGATAGGATTGACGATGCGCCAGCCCTACCTCGGAAAGCTCGAATGGCTTGAGGAGGAGAGGGAGGCGGGCGGAAAGCCAAAGTCCGAGAAGAGTGAGAAGACGGATAAAAAAGAAAAATCCGGCAGGAAGCCTGAAAAACCAGGTAAAAAGGAGGGTGGATGATGAGGGCTTGCAAATCATGCATGAGGATTACTGAAGAGGAAAAATGCCCGGTCTGCAAGTCGCAGACCACGCAATACTGGGGTGGGTATGTGGCAGTACTCGACCCGGAAAACTCGGAGATAGCCAAACGATTAAAAATCAAGACTCCAGGGCAATACGCCCTCAAAGTGAGGTAAAGTGTTGATGGAGCTGACCCCCCGTCTGCGAGAAGCGTTGAAAAAGCCGTTAGGCGAGGTTTCAAAAACGCTTGACCGTGTCGGGGAAGACGACACGATAATCTGTGTCGGAGACAAGGCGAGCCAAGCCCTGATAGAGGCCGGCTTCAAGCCTAAAATCATAGTCTACGACGGGCTTACCATGAGGACGCCCATCCAGCTTCCATACTCCATCAAAAAGTTTGACGGAGTATTGGAGGAGATTGAAAATCCGGCGGGCAGGCTCGAACCAGAAGCGTTCGAACTGGTCGCAAAAGCTTTGGGCCGGGAGGGTTCGACAAAAATCTCGGTCGACGGCGAGGAGGATTTGATAGCTCTTGCAGCCATAAGACTGGCGGAGGACGGAGCGCTCGTGATATACGGGCAGCCGGGCGAGGGCTTGGTGTTCGTCCGCGTGGACGGGAATGTTAAGGATAAAGTCGAATCGATTTTGGAGGAGATGATTTAATGGAAATAGAAATCACGCAGGACAAGGAAAACCCCCTCTTGAAGAGGAGGGAGGTGAAGTTCAACCTGACGTATGAGGGGACTACTCCCGCAAGAGAAGAGGTAAAGTCAAAGATCAGCGCGATGCTTGATTCAGACCCGAAGCTGACTGTAGTCGACAGGATTATGCCTGAATACGGGAAGACTTCGGCAAAAGGATACGTCAAGGTTTATGAAGACGAGGAGTCGCTGGCTATCGAACCCGACTACATGATTGAGCGCAACAAGACAAAGGGGGAGCCGAAGTCTGAAGCGAAAGAAGGTGGTGGAAGTGAGTAAGAAGTGGGAGCTTTACGAGGCCAAGGACAAGATAATCCGGAAAAACAAGCATTGTCCGAAATGCGGTGAAGGCGTGTTCCTCGCAAAACACAAGGACCGTTTAAACTGCGGAAAATGCGGCTACACCGAATTCACGAGCAAAAAGCCGCAGGGCGGTGTGGAAGGCAAGCCTGAAAAACAAAAGGAAGAGAAGGCTGGGGATAAACCCGCACAGTAAGGCTAAAAAGCAAAAAAACTTTTTTTATTTGCAGAAACCTAAAAATCCGTTCGTGGGGTGTTTTTGAAGTCATGAGGATTATTGGCCTGGACCTCGCCGGTAAGCCCTCAAACCCCACGGGATTTTGCATTCTCGAATCTGACGGCGGCTGCAAGAAAGTCTCAACATCGATTGCATACTCCGACGATGAAATCCTCGAAAAAATATTTTCAATTCAGCCGGATCTTGTCGCAGTCGACGCGCCGCTAAAATATGCCGGCGTCAACAGGCTCTGCGATGAAGAGTTAAGCCGTTATGGCGCGCTTCCCGCAACACTTTCCGGAATGAGCGTCTT
The DNA here is from genome assembly GCA_011380095.1 of Candidatus Altarchaeales archaeon. Taxonomy (GTDB): domain Archaea; phylum Altiarchaeota; class Altiarchaeia; order IMC4; family SCGC-AAA252-I15; genus DSAL01. Next base: position 2,640 of record DSAL01000021.1, on the reverse strand, counting down.
GGCGGCAAGGGGTACCAATCTCGCGAAAAAACTCGCGGACGCCGGCTTGAAATGCATTGAAGTCCACTCCAAGTCGTCCGCAAAGATTCTCGGAGTCTATGCGAAAGACGACTTCGACTTCCAGAAAAACATTATGGCGCTCGACGTGGACGGCGGGATTGCGAACAGGCTTTATTCCCGGGACGAGTTGGATGCTGTGGTCGCGGCAATCACGGGATACCTCCATCTTGAAGGCGCGACAAGAGAAGTCGGCGACTCTGCCGGCGTAATACAAGTTCCGAGTGTTTGACGATGGAGGTTACTGTATTGAGGCTCGGCCACAGGATATCCCGCGACAAGCGGATGACCACCCACTTGGGGCTGACTGCAAGGGCGTTCGGCGCACACAAGATGATTATCGAGGGCGAGCACGACAGCCATCTTTCAGAGAGCATCGGCGCGGTGGTCGGCGCATGGGGTGGTGGATTCAGGATTGAATATACTGACGGCTGGAGGAAGACGCTGAAAGATTTTGACGGTGTGAAAGTGCATTTGACGATGTACGGGCTCGAGTTGAACAAGAAGATTGGTGAAATCCGAGGTCTTGAAAGAGACGTTCTTGTAGTGGTGGGCGGGCAGAAGGTGCCGTCTGAAATGTACGGGCTTGTCGACTACAATATTAGTGTTGGAACCCAGCCTCACAGCGAGGTGGCGGCTCTCGCGGTATTTTTGGACCGGCTTTTTGATGGGAGAGAATTTGATAAAAAATTTCATGGCGGAAAACTGATTGTTCCGCAGGAGCGGGGGAAAAAAATAGTTTGATTGAATAAGCCTACTGCTGATTTGGCTTGTCCTCCATCATCTCCTCGAACGCGTCGCCCACGCCCTCTTTCCGCCTTCGGCCTCCAGTATACATTATCTCGCTCTTCAGGCTTTGATATCTCGCTTCTTTAATCTGTTCACTCTCCTGGCTTTCAGGCCCTCCACCTTCCCCGCCGCCTCTTTCCTCGTCTTTCAACTTCACACGCGTGTCTTCCCCTGCCGCCTCGCCCCGTTCGCTTAAGCCGGCCTCCCGTCCCTCATACAATTGTTCTCCGACACTTCCCTTGACGAATCCACCGGCGCCGGCAGTCTTCTCCAACTCTTTTGCCCGAGACTCATATCTCCTCGCCTTAGCTTCTTTGCCTCTGCCTCTTGCAACACTCGCCTTATCACGGAGTTTTCCCGCCTTTTCCTTACTCTTCACAGCCTTCGCGTCGGCTGGAGTCAGGCCGGTCTTCCTGTATTTCGCATACTGGCCGAGACTGTATCCGCCTTTCACTGCTCCTACCGCTCCCTTAATCGCCTTGCCTCCAAGCCTTACTGCGGGGCTTACTCCTCCTGTTGCCGCAGCCTCCATCGCCAGAAGGGGCGCTCCAATAAACCCGAATTTAGCGGCCTTCAACCCGAGGCTTAATCCGACTCCCGCGCCTTTGCCGGCAAGCCACATCCCCGTCCCAATCTTTCCCTGTGCTTGCGTGAATCCTTTCATGGATTCTGCAACACCCTTGCTCGTGAATCCTTTCGCGAACTCGCCTCCCGCTTTTCCAACACCTGCGAGTTTCGGCATTTTCCCAGCCTTCTTTGCGATGGAACCTCCCACACCCGACAGCATAGACCTGCCTACGCCAGACCTTGCGAGTTTAGTTCCAAGATAAGCTCCCACAGCAATACTGCCAACGCCCGCCCCCAACGGCATTGCAAGTGCTCCTATCGCGGCGGCCGCAAACATTGTTTTATTGAACGACATTCCCGCCCTAAACATTTTTCCGGCTGTTGAGGTTCCGCCCGAACCAGCTGTTCCGCCTATGCCTGTTCCCGCTCGTTTCTTCGCGTCTGCCTTTCCTAAGGCTCCCTTAAATTTCTCGCCCAAACCCAGATCCTCCTCTCCGCCTTTTGCGGCGGTCATCGCAAGTTCCGCCTGCTTTGAAGCCACGTCTGACATGGGTCCTCCGGCTTTTTTCGCGTATTTCGCGGCAGACGCGAGTTTTCCGCCAGAAGCACTTAATTTTCCTGCGGCGCCGCTGATGCTCCTGCCCGCCTTGGCGACTCCCGGCCCCGCCTTTTTCATGGCCTTGCCGACTTTTCCTATTCCACGCCCGACCTTCACCATGGCGGACCCCATTTTTCCGCCCATCTTCATGCCTTTGCCCACCATTTTTCCGCCCATCTTCGCGAGTTTTCCACCCATCTTCACCATCTTCGAGCCCACGGTCATTCCGATTTTTGCGGCCTTTCCACCTACTTGCGCCGTATGACCTGCGGCGGATATTGCCGGTGCAATCGGGGCTAAAACGACGGTTCCTGCCGCAGCGCCCGCGAGGGCGTCTCCGCCAGCGGCGGCTGCGTCGCCTAACGCGCTTGCAGCTTCTCCTCCAGCCTTCATTCCTGCCGCGGCTCCTTGTGCTCCAGTATCTGCTGCTTGTCCCGCCGCCTGCGCTCCGCCACCCATCGCCCCCCCTCCGCCTACACCCATTTTGTTTCCGAATTTTTGTATGTCGAATCCGCCTGTATTCGCCATCTGTTTCATTCCGGCCATGAGCAGGGTTTCAGGGCCCTTGCCCTTCATGATTCCTCCGGCCGCAACGAACGCGACTCCGGCCGCGCTTGGAAGCATTTGTC
>DSAL01000004.1 GCA_011380095.1 Candidatus Altarchaeales archaeon | reverse complement strand
GAATAAAACGTATCAATAAGACTTCTCTCCGCACATCCATGGATGAAAGAGAGATGTCACAGTGGCATCCGAGCGAATGCGAGGATGGCACCTTTGTCGTCGGCAAATTCCGACTGCCTCTGTAGCTCAGTCTGGTAGAGCGCTCGACTGTTAATCGAGTGGTCCCAGGTTCAAGTCCTGGCGGGGGCGTACTCTCTTTCTTTTTTCTTGTTGAAATCAGTGTTTTATTCATGCAAAAGCGCGTGCAACGGGAGATTCCTGCTGAAATGCGGCCGCAGTTCGCGGAAATGGATTCTATCAAGCCGATGTCGGCTGACGCCTACAGCAAGGGTCCGAAAAAAATCGAGTTGCTCACAGACTATGGAAGGCGTACGGGTGCGAGAACTATTTTAGAACTGATTCCAACCGTCTCGGACGAGGGTATTGCAAGGAGTGTTTTAGTTAATGCTCTCGCCGAATTGATTCGGGAGAACGCACCGGGCACGCAAGAAATAGTTGATGAGCAGATACAAAATTTGCGGATGGGAGACTCTGGATTTGACACTGCATTTACCACACTAAGTTTTGCATTGGATGAGGATGGGCCGGGCGCGGACTTGACGAGGAAGAAGCTTGCGGCCGCTGGTAAGAATGATCCTGACGGGGATGTCAGGTACGGTAGCAGGTTTATACTTTCCATGCGCGAAAGATACGCGCAAAACCCGATAGAAAATTTTCAGGAATCAATGAGCTCAAGTGATGAAAACACGAGAGTGGATGCAATCAGCAGGCTGGGGTTAGAAGCAACCGAACTTTTATCGCATGATAGGGAGGAGGCTGTGAAGCTGGTTAAAGCAACAACAAAAACACTCTTAGAAAGTTTGGGCGGGGGAACAATAATTGAGAGTGCGGCAGCATCCGCAACCCTTCAGGCGTTCGCCAGTAAAATGCCGGACGAGACAATAGACGCGGTAATAGCGTCAGAAGGAGGAGGTTATCAGGAAATAATAGAGCCGGCTGTAAGATGCCTGACAGAGATACTCCCACGAGTAATCGACGACATGCCCAAAAGACTCGTGGAAAAGCTAAGAGACACCAAATATGAAAGTCCGGTAATCATGAACTCGATACCCGCGTTCGGGATAAAGACCGTGCCAAGCCTAATCAAGGCAGCCGAAGAAAACCCCAAACTGGAAACGCAGGTATTCGCAATAACAGCATCCATGCCCGCAGAAGCAGTTGATGAAGTCACGAGATTGTGCAAAAGCAACCGGGTAAACACGCAAGAGCTGGGGATTAAGATACTTTGGGGATTCACAATAGCAAGAAGAGACAGACCGGAAATAATGGAAAAACTAGGAAGCCGGCAAACACAAGAATTCATAGAAGATATGGAAAAAAGCAGGGATGAAAAAGTAAGAAGAATCGCTGAAGCAGTCCGAGAACGAACCAAAAAGAGGAGTAGCTGATGACCGGCAGACATGCACAAAAACAGGACGAGCTTCCGAAAGTCGTTTCGGCTTTGGAGGCTTTGGACCGGAATGTTGGGGGAATAGTCCCGAAAGATGTTCCAAAAATCATGGTGATTCCCGAAAAAGGATACATGAGAGAGTACCGGAAATGGCTTTCTGAAAACAATCTGGATTTCAAAGTCACGCCAGTAATACAATTCCAAGACCCCTTGACTGGAGAACGGAGTTTTCTCGTTGAACTGGCATACGGAATGCACCAGAGGCCGTCAGCAGCAATCAACTCGCTCATGAACCATTTCAGGGCGGAAATACCAAGGGAAAAAACGTTTTCAATCTGCTTTGGAACACCACAGGGAGAAGAATTCACACGATTAAGTCCCCTGACCGACTACCTTAACGTCGCAGACCAAATCCCCAATAACAAAGGGGACGTGATAAAATTTTACGTTGACGGCGACCTAACACCACAACAGAAAGAGAAGATGGGGTGGGCGATGGCCTGCATGCTCTCAGACCCATCATTCGACTACGGGCTTGGCGTCCACAAACCCGCAGAAAAATTCCTCAAGATAAAAGAAGTCATAAGACCATTATAAAACAGCAGGAGAAAACAATTTTATAGAAAACCAGCCTATAATACAAAAACAACATGAACCCCCCAAAAGGGAGGGGATAACGCAAAACAATGGGCCTGTAGTTCAGGTCGGAAATACCCGACGAGTATCGGCGTGTTTCGCTAACGCTCAACACACCATAACAAATGAATGTCCAACAAAGACAGGATAACATACAACATGGGCCTGTAGCTCAGACTGGTTAACACGCAACCCTTTTTGCTTAACGCAAAAAGCGTTGACGGAAAGAGTTTCAAACGCCCGTAGTAAAGCAATAAATATCCCCGCCATGAATGGCGGGGTATTTAGAAAAAACCGCGGAAGATGCTTGCGCATTCATCCGCGACTTTAAAGTCGCAGTATCCTGCGGTTTTTCTGATAAAAAAAATGAACCTCAAAAAAGGGAGGGGATAATACAAACAAATGGGCCTGTAGCTCAGACTGGTTAGAGCGCTCGACTCATAAGACCCTTTTCTTTTTCAAAAAAAGAAAAGCGTCTGCGGAAAAGAAAAACACTTTTCCAAGAATAAGGCGAAAGTCGGAGAGATCGAGTAGTCGTGAGTTCAAATCTCATCAGGCCCATCCCCTACCTTCTGTTACAACAGTCAGGTCGCATACCTGATGATAGCGAAAAAACCGTAAGGTTTTGCAATCTCGTCGGGCGTATATAACATTATTACCTTTTCTTAAGTGGTGGTGAGTAAAACGAACCACCACCTTATTCGTCGGATAATTCCGACCTCATCAGGCCCATATAAATTTTTTTTCTTAGATTATTGTCGGCGCGTGCAGGAATTTGTATGGCAGCCCGTATTTTTCGGTTAATAGTTTTCCGAGTGCTTTTACGCCGAGCGTTTCAGTCTCATAGTGGCCTGCCAGCACCACGTTTATTTTGAGTTGTTTTGCAAGGTGGTGTATTTCGTGCGGTGCTTCGCCGGTCACCAGGCAGTCGAGGCGCTTGAGGTGTGCCTCGGAAAGGGACGCGCTTCCCCCGCCGCTGACTAACCCGAGGGTCGAAATCTTCTTTTTCCTGAATGGGAGTAGCGTGCATTTTGTGTTAAGCTTTTGTTCCAGCTTTCTTGCCAGCTCGTCGAGCATTGTTTTTTTGTTGAGGGTTCCCATATAGCCGATGGGCCGGCCGTGGTATCTTCCAAACTTCTTAACACCCCCAAGTCCCAGTAGTTGTGCTAAGAGTATGTTGTTTCCGAGATTAGCGTGGAGGTCGAGTGGCAGGTGGACTGCGTAAAGGCTGATGCCGTGGTCTTTCAGGTAATTGACGTTTTGTTTTCTGATGCCGGTAGCGTCTCTTGCGCCCTTCCAGAATAGTCCGTGGTGGACTATTACAAAATCGCATCTGCTTTTCCTGGCGAGCGTGAAAACGTCCCGGCACCCGTCCACCGCAACCCCCACCTTGTTCACAGTTTCTGAACCGCGGATCTGCAGGCCGTTGCGCGAGGAATCGGGGATAGTCCTGATGGAAAGAGTATTGTTTAGGAAGCGGACCACTGAATTAGTTGAGACAGCCATGTGGATAAAAGAATAACCTCCAGGTTATAAAAAAGTTGGGGGAAGAGGATTCAGGAGGCACGTGGGGGATATTCTAAACAGAAGGACTTCAAAAAAAACAAGTTTATTGATTTATATACTCGTGGTGCGTGATATTTGGATAAGTAAAATAGAGAGTAGAGTTTGGCTTCAGACATTAATGAATATATTATTGTTTTTAACCAGTTTCCGGGCGCAAACCCGGCTGATTAAGTAATGAACCCTGATTCTGCGCATAAAAAAATTTTGAATGTGAATTTAGAATGGATACCATAGGAACAATAAGCTTTAATGAATTAGAATTAAGCAGCAACGTAATCAAGGACTTGGACTTTCATGGAATGGAAACCATGATGCCGATACAGCAGGAATCGATTCCACTGCTTTTGGAGGGATCAGACTTGATAGCCCAGGCAAAGACGGGAACCGGAAAGACTCTGGCGTTCGCAGTCCCGATTGTGGAAAAAGTGAACCTTGAAGACAGGTTCGTGCAAGCCCTCATCATCACACCGACAAGAGAGCTTGCAATACAGGTTTCAGGAGAGATAAAGAAGATAGGAGTCCAGAAGAAGCTGAAGGTCGCATGCGTGTACGGAGGCAAAAGCATCGACGTCCAATCCAAGTCGATTAGGGGAGGCGCGCAAGTAGTTGTCGGAACGCCCGGGAGAATGCTCGACATGATGAAGCGCAGGATTCTTGACATCGGCAGGATAAGGATGCTCGTGCTCGACGAGGCAGACCGCATGCTCGACATGGGATTCATCGACGACATAATGAGGATAATCGATGCGACCCCGAACGACCGGCAGACCATGTTATTTTCCGCCACAATAGACGACCGAGTCAGGCACTTCGCGCAAAAGATAACGAGGGATGCGAAACACATTTCAACCGGATGCGACGAGCTGACGGTCGAAGGAATAGAACAATGCTATTATGAAATAGACCGTCAGGACAAGCTCGACTTCTTCGAAAAAGTAGTGAGGATGGAAACCCCAGAATCCGCGATAATATTCTGCAACACCAAACGCTGGAGCGAAACCCTAATCAAACTATTGAAAAGACGCGGACTCGACGCCCAGGCACTACACGGTGGAATGAGCCAGGCCCAGCGGGAGAAAGTGATGGACGGATTCCGCCAGAAAAAATTCAGGTACCTGATAGCAACAGACGTTGCGGCACGCGGACTCGACATCGACGACGTAAGCCACGTCTTCAACTACGACATACCACAGGAACCGTCAAACTACGTCCACAGGATTGGAAGAACAGGACGCGCGGGAAAGAAGGGGAAGGCAATCTCGTTCATAGAGGCGAACGAGGTAAGAAGCCTGTGGGACATAGAACACAAATGCCAGACGAAAATCCCCCAGGCCAGACTCGGAGTACTGCAATACCACTAGGATTTTATTGGAAGAAGGACTGATAGATTAAGGCATGGCAACCAAGACAAGAGTCAAAGCCGAACCTACAGTCCAACCACCCGCCATACATCCTGATTTCCTGAAGCTCCGCGACGACATAAAATCCAGGACTCCCACAGTCACGGAAATAGACGTTGTTGAAAGGCTTGACGGAATCTCAAAAACACTCGACAATGCAGGAATAATGCCCTTCATACTCTCAGAAGAAGTCGGAATCGACCTGTCCGGCCTGGACATCCCGAAACAAGCCCGGCTCGTGTCACTCTACCATCAGCCTAAAGGATTCACAGGATACCGAAACAATTACAGAACCTACTCCATATGCATAGGCCTCAAACGAAGCCCGAAAGACGTCAGAGCAGGCAGAGCCTACCAAAGCTGGCGCTACCAAGACTATCCTGAATACACTGACGACGCCATGATAAAGATGCCCGCCGTCGAAACAGACGACGTCACACTATACGCTAAATTCCAGGTGTTTTTCGAAAAAGGCGCAGAACCAACACTCCACATAATCCCGTTTCAAAGAGTAAGATTTACTAGAGACTCTGCGAAAGACGCCATACAAGAACTGAGACAAAGAGAAAAAGAATCAAGCTCCGATGAAGCAGGATACTACAGGTGGGCGAAGAAAGCATTAGAAACAAATCCCAGGACAAGCATCTTCAGATACCGCGACAGAGACTATGTAATGCTCTTGCTCGGAATCAAGATTGCGGAAAGCCTCGGGATAAAAAAAATTGGCGTCGGATATGAAAGAGGCGAGGAAAACATAGACGAGTCAGACACCTACAAGAAGAGAGAAAGGGAACTTCGCGAATTCCTGCAAAAACAAGAGACAAGATACATGATAACCTCGATTAGATACACTTAAAAAAAATTAATAAGCCAGTCCTACCATCAATCAACCATGCTAAACCCGCTGAAAATACTCGTCGGACTATTGACAAAACTCGGCTTCAACAAAAGGCAGGCCATCACATACGAACAGGTGAAAGACATACTCTCATTCTACACGAGCGAATACAGAGTCCAAGACAAGACATACCGGACCTACACAAAAGGCGAGATCGAGGCCTACAGCCTCATAAACCTCGAAAAACTGAAGGCATACATAGACGACCTCTACGACTGCGACGACTACAGCATGTCCTTCATGAACAGCGCAAAATCTAAGATGCCTTACGCCCCCCTCGGAGTCGCACACATCTACAACCCGAACGCCGGGGGAGAAAACAAAAAGCACGCGCTAAACTTCTTCATCGACGAAAAGAAAAAAGTCTGGATGATAGAACCACAAGACGGAAAAATATTCAAAAAACCAGACGAATGGAAGACCACATTCATGATAATCTGAAAAACAAAAGCCGGAAAAAAATATTGCCGGCTGCCGGGAAAAACTTTGGAAAAACAAAAATATTTCCAAAAAACAAAAAAAGCGCGGAAAAACAAAAAACCACGCTCTTTTTATATAATTAAAGTAAAGAGTTTTTTATGGCTGTTAAAAAGAAGAAGTCAGCTAAAAAGAAACCGGTTAAGAAAAAAGCAGCAGCAAAGAAAAAAGCGGTAAAGAAAAAACCTGCAAAGAAAAAAGCTGCAAAGAAAAAACCGGCGAAGAAAAAAGCTGCCAAGAAAAAGAAAAAATAGATTGGGGTTACTAAACCCCTTTCTTTTTTTATCCAAAAAAAAAACCATCCCGAAAAACCACGGATTCTTGTTTTTTAAACCAATACTGCATATCTATTACCCGCGAAAAATGGCAATAATGACCGTTGGAAGAGTATGCAGGAAGACGAAGGGCCGGGACGCCCTCGAAACATGCGTTATACTCGATACTAAAGGCAAGAAAGCGCTTGTAGAAGGCGAAAACGCCCGCAAGAAAGAAGTAAGTTTCGCGCACCTGGAACCAACCCCCCACATGCTGGATGTGGACGGGAAGACTAGTTCTAAAAAGATCGCTGAAAGCCTGGCAAACCTCGGTTAGGAGGCGAAACACTCGCAATGGATGCAGGGCAAAACATTCTCGTGAAAACAGAATGCGAAACCAACCCAAAATACGGGAGAACTCCATCAGACCGGACGATAGCTGAATACATCCACAAAGGATTTGTGG
>DSAL01000040.1 GCA_011380095.1 Candidatus Altarchaeales archaeon | reverse complement strand
TTCCCGACCATTCCGGGAATCATAAGCGCCCGGCCCATGCAGACTGCCTTGAAGTATGGCGCACCCATGGCGAGCGCCTTGAATACCCCGTCTTCTGATGCGAATCCGCCCGCCATTGCAAGGTCTGGAACCATCATGCCCTGTTTTTTCAGCCTGCCTGCGAACTCAACTGCAAGAGACTGTAGGTAGAGTGTTGGAACCCCCCATTCCGCCATCATCGGCCAGGGACTCATTCCGGTTCCGCCGGGCGCCCCGTCGATTGTGAGCAAGTCGATTTTGGCTTCGCTTGAAAATCTCAATGCTTGCGCAAGCTCGACCAGCCCGTATGCCCCGGTCTTTAGGGTTACTCTTTTGAATCCGAGTCCGTGAAGGCGGTCAACTTCTTCCATGAATCCCTCCTTGCTCACGAATCCGAGGCGTGAGTGCCTTTCAAACTCTTTGATTGCCCCGTCCGCGTAGGCTTTTTGGACTATCGGGTCTTGCGGGTCTGGCGTCACAAGGTATCCGCGTTTTCTAAGCTCGAGCGCGCGCTCTAGGCTGTCAACACGAATCTCTCCGCCGATGCATTTCGCTCCCTGACCCCACTTGAGCTCGATTGTTTCAAGCTCGTGCTTGGAGCTTACGTATTCCGCGACTCCGAGGCGCGTGTCTTCGACGTTCATTTGCACGAGTATTTCCCCGTATCCCATGTGGTATTTCTTGTATTCGTTGATTCGCCTGTCCAGTTCCGGGGATTCCTGCACCTTTTTGTTTGAGTCGAGCTTGAGTTGCTGGTCGACTCCGCACACGTTTTCACCGCAAACGAGGGTGATTCCGGACAGTGCCGCGCCTATTGCGAAATGTTTCCAGTTTCTTTGCGCGATGAATGTCGAGCCCAATGCCCCAGTGAATATTGGGGCCTTCATCTTTACTTTCCTGTCCCACCCGTATTCGGTTTCAGTGTTTACTTTTGTGAACAATGCCGTGTCCGGGTCTTCGGTTTTCAGTCCGCGCGCTCCCTGCGTGTATCCCTGAATGTTTAAGTGAGAGTAGTCGAGCGGGTAATTCTTGTCCGCGCCGGCTGTAACTTCCCCGAAGGGGCCGGGATAGAGTACTTCCCGCCCGCGAAATGACGCCTTGAATATGTCGCAGTTTCCCTGGCATCCGTCCACGCACCGACTGCATATTCCAGACATAGGCACGACATTTCTCGACCTATTATATGTCCCCACCGCCTCATTAGAATTAGGTGTTCTTAGATTCATGTTATCACCGCAAATATAGTTTTTTCTTTAAACTGAGTCCACAAAATTTAAATAGGAGTAGTTTCAATAGTAAATAAATGATTTGGAAAAATTTTATTAATTAAACCGGGTTTTATTATAGCCCGGTCGGGTATTTTATTTTATGGAGTATCGAAAGCTTGAGGGAGAATACATGAAATTCACTGGGAACGAAAAGAAATTCATGAAGCTTATACTGAAGGACGGCAGGATGAGCGACGTCGAGATTTCCAAAAAACTTAAAATCACCCCCCAGGCTGTCGGCAAGATAAGGAAAAAACTCGAGGAAGAGGGCGTGATAAAGGGCTATTATGCCAAACTCGACTACCGAAAGCTTGGGGTGAACGCCTTCGCAATCGCGATGTTCAGGATACACCCGACAAGCTGGAAGGACATGACGGAAGACAAAATCAGGAATAGGGTTTCAGGACCCCACATCATAAATTTTTACCGGCTGAGCGAGGGTGAAATAACGCATGTAATCGTTTACGGATTCAGAAGCCTTGACGACCTCGACAACTATTTTCACATCCTACAGACTGAGAGAGGCCACATTAGCGAGCTTAGAAGGCTTTACATATTTTCCGCGGACTCGATAGTGAAGGAGACGCCGACCGAGCTTTTGGCCAAAATCATTGACGAGATGGGCAGCGAGAAGCCTCCAAGACCCAATCCGCCTTCGTAAAAAAGGCGGTGGCGGAGCGTGCTTATGGCTGTTATAGCCAGCTGGGAGTGGCAAAACCGCTTTGAAAATTGACGTCAGATTTTCTGAACCCGAACGGGTCGTCCGCATCTTCCGTCTGTTTCAACACGTAATTTATCTTCATTTTCGTTCCCTTTTTGGTTTTGGCACGCTCCGCCATAATCCAAGCGGATAATGACCCCCAACCAGCCCACATACTAACCTTTGATTTTGTTTAAAAAGCGCTTTCCCGAGAGCCCTGGAAAAGTGAATTTTAAAGTTTTGTTCGCATTCTTTATCATGAAAGTTGTCGGGATTTCCGCAAGCCACCGGTTGGATGGCAGCACGTCTTACCTTGTCAAAAGAGCGTTGGACGCCTGCAGTGACGCTGGACTTGAAACGGAGTTCATTACACTTGCGGACAAGAAAATCGGTTTTTGCACTAACTGCGACTACTGCAGGAGGAATGATGGTTGCAGCATTCAAGATGACGTTTCCAGTATTCTTGATTCGATGAAGAATGCCGACGCCATAATCATCGGCTCCCCAACATACTTTGGGGGAATTACCGGGCGGCTTCGCGCGCTCTTCGACAGGACGCTCCCGCTCAGGAGGAATGGAATGCAGTTGTCGGGCAAGATAGGATGCGCGATATCGGTCGGCGGTTCGAGAAACGGGGGCCAGGAGTTCACAATATCCGACATCCACCGTTTCATGCTGATTCACGAGATGATGGTGGTCGGCGACAAGGGGACCGCGCATTTCGGAGGCATCTGTGTTGCAAGAGGAAAAGGCGACGTTGAAAACGATGCTGAAGGATTGAAGACTGTCGACAATCTTGCGGCAAGAATTTCCGAACTTCTCAGATAGGGTTTATTTCAGTTTAGGCTCTTTGACGGCCTTCACGTCGTCGAGCTTTTTGACCGGCGTGTTTTGAGGCGCGTTTAGGACAAGTTCTGGATTGTTTTTGGATTCTTGCGCGATTTTTTCCATGACTTCGATGAAGTTGTCGAGACTTTCTTTGGATTCTGTTTCTGTGGGCTCTATCATCAATGCTTCCTCTACAATGAGGGGGAAGTAGATTGTTGGCGCGTGGATGCCGTAGTCGAGCATGCGTTTTCCGATGTTGAGCGCTTTCACGCCATTCTCGTGCTTTTGCTTTCTCGCAGACAACACGAACTCGTGCATGCAGGGTTTTGTGAAGGGAAGGTCGTATGATTTCTTGAGTTTTTCGCACGCGTATCTCGCATTCAGGACTGCGTGGTCTGAGGCTTTCGAAAGTCCTGTGCCTCCAAGCATCTTGATGTAGCAGTAGGCGCGCAATAGGACTCCGAAGTTTCCTGTGAATGCTTTGACCCGTCCGATTGATTCGCTTGGAGTTTCAAGAGAGTATTTCCCGTTGTTTTCAAGTATAATCGGCGCCGGCAGGTATTTCGCAAGCTTTTCTTTCACGCCGACCGGTCCGGACCCGGGTCCGCCCCCGCCGTGGGGTGTTGCGAACGTCTTGTGCAGGTTCACGTGCACGACGTCAAAGCCCATTTCGCCGGGACATGCTTTTCCGACTATCGCGTTGAGGTTGGCCCCGTCATAGTAGAGGAGTCCGCCGGCAGAGTGCACCCGGTCCGCTATCTCCAAAATGTCTTCCTCGAATAGTCCGAGAGTGTTCGGGTTTGTGAGCATGAGGCCTGCTGTTTTTTCGCTTAACACGTCATCGAGTTTTTTCAAGTCCACAAGCCCCTGCGGGTTTGAATCGATTTGTTTGACGTCGAACCCCAGCATTGCAGCGGACGCCGGGTTTGTGCCGTGAGAGGAGTCGGGGACGATTATCTCGCATCTCCCGTCGCCCTGGCTTTTCTTGATTATCATAAGTCCTGTGAGCTCGCCGTGGGCGCCGGCAGCAGGAGATAGCGTGAACGCGTCCATACAGCATATTTCTCCCAGCCAGTTTTGGAGGGTGTGCATGATTTCAAGTGAGCCCTGGACTTCACCCGCATTTTGGAGGGGGTGCGTGTTTGTGAAAAGCGGGTTTGAACAGAGTTTTTCACTGATTGTGGGATTGTATTTCATGGTGCAGGATCCGAGCGGGTAGATGCCGTCGAGGACTGAGTAGTTTCTTTTCGCAAGATTATGGAAGTGTCTTGCGACGTTAATTATCGAGTTTTCAGGTAGTTCGAGTTTGCCACGGAGAATGTTTTCCGGCAGGCTTGATTTTGCTCCCGTCTCGTTTTTTGGGGTTTCTATCCCAGTACGGCCTGCAACTGATTTTTCTTTGAGGGTCTTCATGTCAGCACCTCCTGAAGCGGGTTTTTCATTTCGAAACCTCCGAAATCAGCTCGTCCAAATCGGGTTTGGAGTGGATTTCTGTTGTGGCGAGAAGGTAATGGTTCTTGAGTTCATGATAGAATCGTGAGACGTCTGCTCCCACATCCAATGGTTTTTTGGATTTGACCAGGATTTCATTGTAGAATGGCTTGTCGTAGACTAGTGTTATCCCCTCAATTTTTGAGAGTTCTTTTGACAGGTAGACTGCGTTCTTGTGGCTTGATTCCGAAACATCCCGAAGTCCTTTCGGCCCCATGCACGCCAGGTATGCGAGGGCGCGGGTGCAGTTGAGCGATTCTGCAGTGCAGATATTGCTTGTCGCTTTGGCGCGCCGGATGTGTTGTTCGCGGGTCTGGAATGTTAGGACGTATCCGCGCTTGCCTTCAATGTCCGTGGTTTCGCCGACGATTCTGCCGGGCATCGATCGCAGGTAATCCTGTTTGCAGGTCAAAAATCCAAATGAGGGTCCTCCGAAGTTTATCGGGTTTCCGAGCGTCTGGCCGTCCCCGCAGATGATGTCGGCCTTTGCGAATGGTTTTAGGATTCCAAGAGAGGTTGCTTCGACCACGCATTCGATTAGGAATGTTTTCTCGTCTTTGAGGCTTTCGAAAACATTTTCGTCTTCCAAAAGACCGAAAAAGTTCGGGTTTTGAACTATGAGTCCTGCAGTGTCTTCGTCGACCGCTTTTTCGACCTCTTCTTTTGTGAGTGTTCCGTCCGCCACCTCAATCTTTTTCGTCTTGAACCCGCATGACGTGGCGTATGTCTCAAGCACCTGCTGGTAAAGAGGATTGAGCGTTGAAGGATAGGCTATCTCCGCGAGTCCTGTTGTTCTCACAGCCATCAAGGCCGCTTCTGCAAGGGCGGTTGAGCCGTCGTACATGCCGGCGTTTGAAACGTCCATGCCTGTAAGCGCGCACATCATGCCCTGGTATTCGAATAGCGCCTGCAGGACTCCCTGGCTTGCTTCCGCCTGGTATGGCGTGTAGCTCGTGTAGAATTCGGGACGCGAGGATACCGTGTCGACGAGCGCGGGGATATAGTGGTTGTAGAGGCCGGCTCCCAGAAAGTTTTTCGTAATCCTGTTTTTGGACGCTATTTTTTCTACGTGTTCTGCGAGTTCCTGCTCGCTTGCGCCGGATTCCTCCAAGAGTATATTGTCTTGGATTATTTTTGATGGAATGTTGGAGAAGAGTTGTTTGAAGTCTTTTAGTCCGAGTGTTTCAAGCATTTGCTTGGATTGCGCCGGTGTTGTTGGAATGTAATCCATTTGGTTTGGAGGACAATGCCAATTATTTGTGGGCGTATTCCTCGTATGCTTTCGAGTCCATGAGATTGTCTGTTGAGTCACTGGTCTTTATCTTGAACATCCAGCCGTCCGCGTAGGGGCTTTTGTTTATGAGTTCGGGCTCGCCCCCCAGTTTTTCATTTACCTCGACTATCTCCCCCCCTAATGGAGTGTAGACGTCTGATACTGATTTGACTGATTCAAGCACTGCGACGGAGTCGCCGGCGTTGACTTTTTTGCCGGGTTTCGGGAGTTCCGCGAACACTATGTCTCCGAGGCTGTCTTGCGCAAAATCGGTTATGCCGACTGTCGCAACGCCGTCTTTAATCTTCACCCATTCATGCTCTTCACTATACTTCAAGTCTTTTGGAAAATCCATTTTTTCACGCTCTTTTTCTTTATACGAATGGAGGTTTAACTACGAGAGCATCAACCTCTTTTCCGCGTATCATTATGTTGATTTCGCCGGTTTTGGCGTATTCGGTTTTCACGTATCCCATGCCAACCCCCTCCTTGAGCGTTGGAGACATGTTTCCGGACGTCACCTTCCCTACTGTCTCTCCTCCCGCCTTTATCTCGTAACCTTGTCTTGGAACCGCTTTTTCAATGCATTTGAATCCGACAAGCATTTTCGAAACACCTTTATTTTTCTGCCTGAGGAGCGCGTCTCGTCCGATGAAGTCTTTTTCGAAGTCTATCGTCCAGGCCAAACCCGCCTCAATGGGCGTGGTGTCCAGGTTTATGTCGTTTCCGTAGAGCATGTAGCCTTTTTCAAGCCGGAGAGTGTCGCGTGCGCCAAGCCCGCATGGTGTCGCACCCAGTTCCGCGAGCTTTCCGAATATTTTTGGGCCATCATCCCAGGGAGCGTATATTTCAAACCCGTCTTCGCCAGTGTATCCAGTCCGGGATACGATGGATTTTACGCCCATGATTTCAACGTCTTCGGCGAGCCTGAATCTTTTAATTGACTTCAAGTCATGGCTTGTTGTTTTTTGCAGTATTTTTTCGGATTCCGGCCCCTGTATTGCGATTAGCGAGAAACTGGCGCTGACGTCGGATATCTTCAAGTCAAACTTGTTGTTGTCTTTAATCCACTTGTAGTCTGTTTCAGTGTTTGAGGAGTTTACGACCAGCAGGTACTTGTCTTTCGAAAGCCGGCATGCTATCAGGTCGTCGATTATCCCGCCGTCTTCGCGACACATCGGGCTGTATACGCATTTTCCTTCTTCAACATCCATCCGGTTGCAGGAGATGTGGTTTACTAAATCAGCCGCCCGCCGGCCTTCAACCATTATCTCGCCCATATGGGAGGCGTCGAAGATGCCGCATCCAGTTCTGACAGCCTCATGCTCCTTTAGAATCCCCCCGTACTGTATCGGCATGAGCCAGCCGTGGAAGTCGACCATGCTGGCGCCCATCCTCTCGTGCAGGCTTGCGAGAGAGGTTTTTTTCGCGTCCACCACCAAATCCCCGATTATTGACAAAACGTCTGTTGAATTATTAGTTTAAACAGTAAATAAAATCATAGGATAGAATTTATCCGAGAGGTTTTGCGATGTCTTCAATGAACTGGCCGGACGAGATGGCTAAAAAACAGGAGGAACGGCAGAGGAACCGGACTTCCCGCCAAAAGCTGAAAGACCATTTGAAGGTCGCCGTATTCTTCCTTGACGAGGCGATAATAGTTTTGATA
>DSAL01000117.1 GCA_011380095.1 Candidatus Altarchaeales archaeon | reverse complement strand
CATTTCAACAGGTCTTCTGGAAAACTTGAATGTAAAGACAATACTCTCAAACCATCCGGACGACATTAAACTGTCCGACGAAGAGTCCAAAACACTGTTTGACGCGCACGAAAGGCTAATTAAACTTGCGCACGATGAGTTCCCTAAAGACGCCGACGCCGAAAAACAATTAATCTTTTCCGGTCAAGACCCCTCTTTTTTTCTCGGCGAAGAAGCCAGAAAACGCGGTTATGGGCAGACGGACTGGAGGTATCACATTTTCATATACAGCACTCCAAGCCCTGGCGAAATACTACAGGGCATGAAAAACATTCTTGAAGAAAGAAAATCTAAATAAATCCTGGAAATGATTAAAATCGGTTTTCTCGTCAACCCTATCGCCGGAATGGGTGGAAGCGTCGGTTTAAAGGGCACTGACGGGATGGTAGGCGAGGCGTTAAGGCTCGGCGCAAAACCCCTCGCATACGAGCGCGCGATAGACGCGCTGAAGGACGCGGACTTGTCCCAATTCCTTTTTCTTACCGTAGCCGAAAAAATGGGTGAAAACACGCTGAAAGAAGTCGGCGCGAATTTCGAGGCGGTCGCAGACGTTGAATTGGAGACTACGGCCGACGACACGAAAAAGGCTTGTGAAAAGATTTTGGAAAACGGGGCGGAACTCCTGGTCTTTTGCGGCGGCGACGGGACGGCAAGAGACGTATTTGAAGTTGTCGGCGATAAAATCCCGGTCGTCGGGATTCCGGCGGGCGTGAAAATGCACTCCTCGATTTTCGCTGTTAATCCTAAAGCGGTGGGCGAACTCCTAAAACATTACGCTAGTGGAAACCACGAGGTCATGGACGCGGAAATCATGGATGTGGACGAGCAGGCGTATCGCGAAAACCATCTGAGGGCGAAAGTCTATGGCATTGCGAAAACTATTTCAGAGCCGAAGTTGATTCAATCCGGCAAAGCAGTGTTTGAGGGCATAAGCGACGGGCGGGCGAAGGAGGATATCGCTGAATACGTTGCGGAAAACATGAGGGACAGAGTCCTCTACATACTTGGTGCCGGAAGCACGCTCGGCGCGGTAAAAGAAAAACTGGGTTTCAAGGGAACTCTTTTGGGGGTTGATGTTGTGAAAGACAGGAAAGTTGTTGGGGAGGACGTGAATGAGGAGACACTCCTCGAACTTTTGCAAAAAAACAAGGATGCGAAGATCATAGTCTCGCCAATCGGCGCGCAGGGTTTCGTCTTCGGCCGGGGAAACCAGCAGATTAGCCCGAAAGTAATAGAAAAAGTGGGCGTGGAAAACATTCAATATGTTTCAACGCCCGCTAAACTCGAAGGACTGAAAGAATTGCGGGTGGACACCGGGGACGAGAAAGTCGACAAGATGCTTTGCGGATATCAAAGCGTTCTTATAGGATACCGGTTCACACAGCGCCGGGATGTCGTGGATGGATTCACTTAACAATTGATTTATCGGACGAGGTTTCGGAAAAATGGAGTTGAGCGACGAGGTTTTGGATAAGCTCGCCGACATCGGCGACATGGAAAAGCGCGGGATACTGGAAGAATTCCTGCGGTCCGTCAGAAACCCGGTGATTGTCGAGGGGGAAAGCGACGCGAAACCGCTCGGATACTTCAGCGTGGAAGACGTCATAATCCTCAACAAAGGCCAGAGCATGCTGCAGACAGTCGAGGCGATACACGAGAACACGCACATCATAATACTCACAGACTTCGACCAGCACGGCAAGGAACTCAGAAAACAACTCCACACTCTCTTCCCGCACTACGCGCTTTTGGAAGACAAGCGTCCCCGCGAGATTTTCGCAAGACTCCGGCTAAACCACGTGGAAGACTTGAAGAGCTTGATTTAGAGGAGTTTCGAGAGGATTTCCCGGACTTTTTTCGCGTCTGCTTTTCCTTTGGATTGCGCCATGATTTTCCCGGTCAGAGGTCCTACGGCTTTGCCACCCATCTTGTCTATCAAATCCTTGTTGGATTTCACGATTGTTTTCACCAATCCTTCAAGCTGTTTGTCTGAGAGGAGTCCCAAATCGTTTTCCTTCACGATGTCCGCTACCTTCTTGTCCGGCTTCTCACATGTTTTCGCGATTACTTCTACTATCGCGTCTTTTCCGAGCGCTCCCTCGTCAAGGAGGGAAATGATTTGTTCGTAATGGTATTCAGTGATTTTTGACAAATCCGCACCGTATCTTTTTGAAGCCTCCTTGCTTACTGCCGTCAGTGTTGTCGCGATGGTCGTTGGATCGGCGTTCCTGTATTCTCCCGCGAGCTTTTCGAACAGCACGTTCTTCCCGTCCCGTGAAAGCTGCGAAGCCAACTCGGCGCTCAAGCCCATCTCCTCAAACCGTTTCGCCTTTTCTTCCCGAAGTTCCGGCAGGGTTTTCCTGATTTCCTCAAGCGTTTTTTGCGATACTTCGATGAGAAGTTCATCTGTTTCAGGATACATCCGCTCCCGCCCGGGCAAAGGCCTCATATACGCTGTTGTTCCGTCATCCTTCGCAGTCCTCGTCTCATCGGGCACGCATTCAAGCGCGGTCTTGCAACGGTCTAAAACCGCGTTCAATGCCTTCTCAGCCTGTTCTTTTTCGCCTGCAATGATTGCGAAGGCGTCTTCTTGACTGCAGCCGACGGCTTTCGAAACATTTGAAACTTCATATTCCGTGATTCCGTATGCTGGGAGCTCGTCAGTATGGAATAATCCCTTCACGTTGGAGTTGGCTTTCGCGTACATCGCCAGTTCCGGCCCGAACCTACCCTTCAACTCTCCCTTGAGATTTTTGAGTTTCACTCCGAGAATAACTGGATTCTTGACGTCCAAAGCTTTTTTCAAGACTTTGGATTCTGATTTTTCGAAAATATTCTTCAGGTCGACGAACTGGACTTCGAAGTCTTTTGCTGAAATCTTTGCTTCAATCAACTTTTTCTTCAACTCAATGAGCATCAATTGTCTTTCTACTTCGCCTTCAACTATCTTTGATATCAGCGTTAGGTCTTGGACTCCCTTCACTTCAATCCGCTCTCCATTTGCGATGCTTACGTTGAGGTCTTGTCTGATTGTTCCAAGACCGCGCTTGACCTTGCAGGCTCGAAGTATTGAGCCGAGTCGTTCCGCCACTTCTTTTGCGTGAGCCGGGTTTTTGATGTCCGGGTCTGTCGCAATCTCGACAAGCGGTATTCCAAGCCTGTCAAGCCGGTAGGTGACGACACCGTCATCCTCCTTAATCTTTCTGGCGGCATCTTCTTCAAGGCAGATTGAGGGGATTCCGACGTTCCCAAGGCTTGTTTCAAGGCTTCCGTCCATGGCGACTAGCATGGTCCTCTGAAATCCCGTCGTGTTGCTTCCGTCCACAACAGTCTTTCGCATGGCCTGTATCACATCAACAGGAGTTGCGTTCAACAGGAGCGCGACCTGCAGCGAAATTTCAAGCGCCTCGCGGTTTAGCGGAGCCGGCGGCTCTTCATCCAACTCTATCAGGCAGTTAGTGTCTTCATACGCCTCGTATACGAGTTTTCTTCCCCTCAAAAATTCGTGGAGTGCGGCCGGGTCGACACCCCCCATTTCTCCCGGCACCGCCCTCATCTGCCGTTCTACAGTGATGTCTGGCGCGTCGTCTCGAATGGCAGACGGGCAGGGGCAGAATAGTTTGTGGGTGTCCAACTGCTGGTGGATTTCCAGCCCGCACTTGAAGCCAAGTTTCTCGTAGTCTAATTCTTCAGGCATAATGTCATAAAATAGGGCGGTATGTTTATAACATCAACTTTCAGAAGTGGGCTTGTCGGAAGTGTTAGGGTAAATAAAAAATGGGGGGCTTTTACTTTTCCAGTCTGAGCATTTCTTCAAGGGTTGTCTCGTTTATCCTCGGAAGTATCTTCGCATCCCCCTGCTTTTCGCAGGGGTTGGCGGCAATCTCTGGAACTTCTTGCCCCATCCTTAAACGTCTTGTGTCCACAAAACATCCGAAAAGCTTTGCAAACATCTAAACCACCTCACCTTTGTATGATAATTTATGAACTCATCTTAATAAATCATACAATATTTTTTGAAATAATGTTTAATTCTTCCATCAAAAATCAGTGGAAAAAAATCCATAACTCACTCTTTAACGCCTTTCCTATAATTTTCAACAGCCTTATGCAATCCGTCAACAGCAAGATTAGAGCAATGCATCTTCTCTGGCGGAAGCCCGTCCAAAGCGTCGGCTACATCCCCCCGCGTCAGCTTCATGGCATCGTCCAAACTCTTTCCCTTCGCAAGCTCCGTGGTCATGCTGCTTGTCGCAATCGCCGCCGCACACCCCATAGTCTTGAAACCAATATCTGTTATGACGTCATCCTTGACTTTAATGTATATGTGCATGACGTCACCGCACGCGGGATTCCCGACCTTTCCAACGGCGTCGTAATCCGCAAGCGACCCCATGTTCCTGGGATTTTTGAAATGCTCCATCACCTTGTCACTGTAGATTTCAACCACCTCCAAACGGGCTCATCTTCCGCAAAATCCCGACAACTTCTCCGACCGACTTTACGGTATACTCAATCTCCTCCACTCTCGTGTACTTGCTGAGGCTGAACCTGATGGTTCCATGGCTGTCTTCAGGCTTCAAACCCATCGCAGTCAGAATATAGCTTGGCTCAAGACTCTTGCTCGAACACGCAGAACCTGTTGAAACTTGAATCCCGCGGTCGTCGAGGTGCATTAAGATTCCTTCACCCTCGATATGCCTGAATCCGACGCTCGCATTATTGCAAAGCCGCCGTTCGGGATGCCCGTTCAAGAACGTGTCCGGAATCTCTAAAAGGCCCGAAATAAGGCGGTCTCGAAGATCCGTCATACTCTCGACGTCCTTTGGGCTTGACACTTCCACAGCCTTTCCGAAACCGACGATCCCGCAAACATTCAAGGTCCCGCTTCGAATCCTGCCCTCATGACCACCGCCATGCTGCCAAGGCATAATATTCACGCCGCCTCTGACGTAAAGTGCGCCGACACCCTTTGGCCCGTGAATCTTGTGCGAGTTTATGGTCGCCAAATCCAGGCCCATGCCCTCTACATCCAAATCCGTTTTCGTGAAGCTCTGGCAGGCGTCAGTGTGAAACAATACTCCCCGCTCCCTGCAGACTCCCGCCAAATCCTTGATGTCGTTTATAGTCCCCACCTCATTATTCCCGTGTATGATCGAGGCGAGTATGGTGTCGTCGCGAATAGCATCCTCCAGCACTTGCGGATGAACAAGACCATATTTGTCGACGTCAAGGTATGTGACTTCAAAACCCTGTGTTTCAAGCCACCTGCAAGACTCCAAAACGCAACTATGCTCGACCTTCGAAGTGATTATGTGTTTTCCCCTACCCTTGTTTGCGAAGGCGACGCCCTTCAATGCGAGATTGTTCGACTCGGTCCCTCCGGACGTGAAAAAAATCTCATTGGGGTTTGCGGAAATCTTTTTCGCGATAACCTCACGCGAATCTTCAACCGCCCGCTTCGCCCTCTCGCCGACACTGTGGATGCTTGAGGGATTGCCGTACTCCTTCGTGAAATACGGCTTCATGGCCTCAAAAACACTGTCGTCAACCCTGGTTGACGCCGCATTGTCTAGATAAACGTCCATAAAAAGAAGTTATGTGGGTTGATGCTAAAAAACAGGCAAGTTACGTTAAGGAAATCTCGTCTTAGAGCGAATTCCAGGAAAAACAGGCGGACTTTCCTTAATCCTCTACCTTAACGTAAACTCCAAAAGCGTGACCGGCATCTCCAACCCGAAACTCTCCAAAACGCTCGGATGAATCTCGCCAAAAAAACCATACTTCGTCTTAACACACCTGCCCTCGATGAAAGACTCGTGGCTGTAAGGTTCGATAGAGTATTCAAGACGCAGTGACTTCAAAACGCCTTCCGCCAAAGACTTTATCTCGGAAAAACCGTTTTTAGGGCCCGCAACAGCGGCGGAAAGCCTTCTTGACTGGACTCCAGTTCCGTCCAAAACGTCGCCTATCTCGAAAATCTTTTGCGGATACTCCCGACTCCTATTGTACTCCAAAGTCCCCATAACGCTTGGGGCAAGCCAGCTTCTGCAGACTCCATGCTCGGAAGAAACCGGATTGAGTGTTTCAACAACGCTCGTCTCGGAGACATTCATCTTGTCGAACAAAACCTTTTTGCTCGTCATCACAAGATTTCTCACTTCCATGAGCCCGAATCCGACCATGATGTCGCGCACGCTTTCACAGTATGCTTCAAGCCCGTCCAAACCGCCGATTGACGCGAGTCTTGGAAGGGTTGGATTGAAATTCATGTATCCATACGCTATCGCCGCATCCTCCACCAAATCTATGGGGTGGAGTATGTCTGCGCGGTACGCCGGAATCAAAACTTCAAGAGCTCCGCCAGACTCCTCAACGCCGAAACGCATCCTCTCCAAAAGAGCCTTCAGCTCGCCCGCACTCAACTCAAGGCCTAAAAGCCTGTTGACATACTCTACTTCAAGCTTCATTCTTCCGGGCGTCAAATCAGGTTTCGCGCTCATCTCAAAAACACCATGTATCTAAAATAAAGAGTCCGGCTTTAATATAGGTTCCGCACGTTCAAAACGCATATTATTATATCACCCCTCACATATCTTGTGGATGTTAACATGAAGGTGGTTTTAGCATACTCTGGCGGATTGGATACGAGCGTAATCCTCAAATGGCTTATGGAAAAAGGCCATGAAGTTGTCGCATACGTCGCCAACGTCGGCCAGGCCGAAGATTTCGAGGCCGCCAAGAAGAAGGCGCTCGAAATAGGAGCTTCAAAAGTCTATGTCGAAGACTTGCGGGAAGAATTCGTGAAAGACTTCGTCTACAACGCATTGAAATGCAATGCAATCTATGAGGGACGCTACCTTCTCGGAACATCGCTTGCCCGCCCGCTCATCGCAAAACGCCACATCGAGATAGCGCAAAAAGAAGGGACCAACGCGGTCGCGCACGGCGCGACCGGGAAAGGAAACGACCAAGTCAGATTCGAGCTGACCTACCTCACGCTTATGCCGGATGTGAAAATCATCGCCCCCTGGAAGGAGGATGAATTCCTAAATGAATTCGAGGGGCGCTCCGACATGATAGCATACTGCGAAAAACACAATATTCCAGTCAAAGTCACGGCGAAAAAACCATACAGCTCCGACCCGAACATCATGCACATAAGCTATGAGGCAGGGGAGCTTGAAGACCCGAAATTCAGGCCGAGAAAAGACATGTTCGAGATGACGGT
>DSAL01000105.1 GCA_011380095.1 Candidatus Altarchaeales archaeon | reverse complement strand
CTATTTTAGTCTTCATGCGTCCGCTGATGGAAATATAAGCACAACAACTGGTGATATTAATATTATTCCGGCAAGCGACCAAATATTCATTGATGGAAATCTCCTTTTAAACGCCGGGAAAAACATTTCAATGACTGATTTAAATGGGAACCCAGTAGGCAGAATGTACTCTAGCATCTCTGATAATCGGTGGTATCTTGAAAATCTTGCCGATGATTTTGTTCTTAAAGCTAGAAGTAGCCCCCACTCCACAGTAGTATTCGATGTTAATTATAGTGCAGTATACTTTACCACTCCACAGGACTATTTTAACTTCTACATGATTACTGGACCTGCGGGTAGACATTCGGCATTCTATCACCAACCTGCAGATGATACTTCTCAAAACATTATTCTATATATGGGCTATAACGATGCAAATCTGCCAGGAATCGCAATACGCGCAGACCAAGCTCATGATAAAATATTAGTTCCATGGGCAACTAAAGAATATGATTTGGGTTCTGCTACAAATATGTGGGATGACTGTTACTGTCAAGATATCTACTATGAAAACCAACATACCTTAAGTAAAGGCTATCTGGGGGATGGTGAACAAGCTTACAACGCAGTTTCAAGGATAGTTACTATGGCTGATGGAGAAATTGATCATAGCACTATAGATGCATCATTATCTGATGATCCGGAACACTCTGTTAGTATGAATGCTGTATCTTTTGCAAATAGCAAGGCGATTACCTATGTGATGGAGAACCTTACGGCTAGAATAACTAGTTTAGAATCGCGTGTCTCTGAGCTAGAACTTCAGCTAGCTGAGTGTAAGTAATCTTTACCCTATCTTTTATATTATTTTCACCCACCAGTATATCTCCAACTGCTCTCCTCCTGTTTTTTTGCTTAGTTTTATTGTGATTGGTTTTTGGGTGATTGTTTTTTCTTCTATTGTTGTTTTTGTTGTTATTGTTATTTTTTCGTCTTTTGCGTTTATCTTGTTTGTTGTCTTGATTGTTTGTTTTTCTATGCCTGTTTCTTCAGGGTTTTTTTCTTGTGTCTTGTTCTTTAAACTGTATTGTGTGTGTCCTATTGTTGTTGTTTTTTCTTTTATTTCTTCGTCTTTGAAGCCGAGGTCTTGTATTGTTATTGTTTTTTCCAATGGTTTGGTTGTGTCATAGTGTCTTGCCTCGTATTCTTGTGTTGTCTCGTATTTTATCGGGCGTTCTCTTAGTTCTTGTATTGTTGTATTGTGGTTTAGGATTTCTCCGAGTCCTTTGATGTTTAGTGTTATTGTTTCGAGGCTTCCTCCGGATATTTTTTTTGTCTGTTTTTTCGTGATGTTTGTGGTTTTTGTGATTAGCCAGCCTTGGTTTTCCGGCGTTACCTCCAGCATTATCGTCATGCCCTGTGTTTTTCCGAGAAAAATGTTTTGCCGGATTTTCTTTTCCGGAGTCTCTATCTCTAGGACGTATTCTTGGTCGTCGTTTTCGTGGTTTGTGAAGGTGAACGTGATGTTGTAGGTATGGTTTACCTTCATTATTTTGGGGAGCGTCTGGTGGTCTTCGAAGTATAGTTCCGTGAAGCCTGAATTCGAGGTGAATTCACGCCTCATGTACGTGTTGAATGCGGCCGTGAATATTATTCCAAGAATTAGTGCGAGCGTTATCTGCTTGTAGAATCTTTCTTCAAGATTGTCCATGTCTTGGGCTTTTACTGTATCTGGTATTTGAATCCGAGGGTTTTCTCCAGTATCGGCTCGCCGTCTTTTACAAGATATATCCTGACTTCCTTCTCCCTTGAAACATGTATTGTGGAATGTTCTGTTCTTTCAAGCACGAGCTCCGCGTCCTCCACATACATCCGCTCGGTTTTGGTCGTATTGGTCTTCCTAAGCTTGTCTTCTTTGAAAACGCTGTTTTCGTCAACATAGGGGTTTCGCCTCAATTCTTCAAGCGTCATGTTCATGTTGAGTATTTTCCCAAAACCCATCACTGAAAACTGTATGGGACTGTAGTCGTAGAACGGCCGGTACTCTCCCTGCGGTATTATGCCGGGGGTGATTCTTTCTCCGAGAAAACTGTCTTCAGAAATCCCGTACCGTTCGGCCTGCTCGTCTTTTTGAATGGAGTCGAGGCTCCACTTGTCATCTTCCGTTGGCGTGAATGCGTGTTCGATTCTCTTAACTTCCCCCTCATTTAGGCTGAATTCGTAGGCTTGCCCGAAATCCTCCGAGTCTATTACGACAAGATAATCGTGGCGTCCCCTCTCCTTCATGGCTGACACCTCGAGAATCAGCGTGTATGGCGTGTCCAACTCCACTATACTCAAGTCTTTTTGGATTCCCGCGTATCCGGGATGGTCTTCGACCACCCGCAATCCCTCCATATTTTCGGGCAGGTCGCTGAACACGTTGAAATGGAATTCCGTTTCCCCTCCCGCGAAAAACACGTATGCAACTCCCAATCCGACGACACTTAATATCACGAGGCCTGCAAACAGTATTCCGGCGGTTTTAGCGTGCTTTTCCAAAAACATTTTCTTGATTTTATACGGGCGTTTCGTTGAAGTATATAATTGTCTTAAATCCTATTAAAGCCATGCTTCAGGTGCGCAAGATGCTTAAAGGCCGGTTCCCCCAATTTTTCGCTCTGACCATATTAACATATATTTCAGGCTACTTCCTCCACGCGCTTGACAGGACCGTCATCTACAGCTGGATTAACCTGATACACTACGCCAGCATGCTGAAAATACTCGCCCTCCTCTTTCTCGCGGGTTTTTTGGCGGTATTCTCGTCAAGAATCCGCCTTGACAGAAAACACCATGCGGCCGCGATTGTTTTCTTGGCAGTCCTATCAACCCTGCCTTTTTCCGGCTCAACCCAGCCGGAGTCAGACTTCATACTCTACTATGATGCGGCGGTCTTCATACGCCAAAACGGTTTTTCCGCGCTCAACTCTCTTTCCGAAATCGGATACGACGACCTTCCGGCGCTTCCAATACTCCACGCCCTCCTCCACACGTTTTTCGGCGAAAGCCATCTCGCATCGGAAACGCTTCAAAGACTCTTCTACATTCTGCTTCCAATAGCATCCTACCTCCTCTTCCGGGAGTTGTTTGACGCCGACTCCGCATTCTACGCCTCCCTCCTCCTCCTTGCGACCCCCAACATTCTCGCACAAAACTACTTGTTCATGCAGGATATTCCCGCAACAGTCCTCATTCTCGCAAGCGTGTTTTTCACGCTGAAATCCTTTGAAAACAGGATTTTCATTCCGCCGGCGGTTTTCACAATAGTTTCCGCGCTCTCCACCAAGGTTTCCGCAATACTTTTCATAACAATCCTCGTGCCCGCCGCAATAATACTAAAGTCATGGCGGGGATTCAACCCCGCTCTCTTCAAAAAAATCCTGCCGCCCATCCTGATAACCGGGATTATCGTCTTGTCGGCACTATACTCCACCCCCTCCCTTTCCTCAAGACTCTCCCAGAAAACCCGGATAATTGATGTTGAGAAAAACATTTCACGCTTCTTCTCGATTGGAAGCCACATACCGGTTTCAAGCCTCCCATTCCAGCTTGGATTCCCCCAAACCATTCTCGCCCTGACGGGATTATCCTATGCCCTAAAAAACAGGAATTCCAAACACGCCTTCCTTCTCGCCTGGATTCTAATACCCTTCCTCATACTACACGACATGCGCGTCCGCTATCAGATGCCTTATTTCCCGGCGGTCTCGATGCTCGCTGTTTTGGGCTTGAACTCCGTTAAAGATGTTTTGACGCGCAGGAGAATCGCATACTTCACAGTCCTTTCAATGATATTCATAACCTCCATCACCGCGCCAAACGCCGCCGACAGCCACTCGTTCAAAAACCTTCAGGACGTAATCTTGCAATCCAACCAAATACCGGCGGCAACTCTCGGAGTATATCTTGACTTTGACAGGCCCTGGATTAGCGAGAAACCCCTTGTTTCCGCAACAGACTACTACTCAAGCAAAAAGGTCATCTATCTTGGCGAAAGCATTTCCAGTCCAAGAACCGGTCTAAGAAAAAATTATGTTGTGCCCTCCTATTACGGCAACCTCGGATACGGGAGTGAAATACGCGAAATCCTCGGGGAAAACTACATGCTAATTTTAAACAACACTTTCGGAGTCCGCTACTTCCACAACCCCCACCTATCCCAACTCTACGCCTTAAAGGAGGGGTGCGCCGGCCCGACAGAGCTGGTGGCCGTCTACTCAAACCGCGTCCCCAAAACCGGTGAAACACTCCACACGGACTTTTTGCAGGAAGACTTCAAAAACAGAAACTACGACCAGGCCTACAGTTTCGGCCCGATAAGTCTGGCAAGCTATTATGGTGTTCGACGCGAGGATTGGCTGGGCGAGCGGATTCTTTTCATGAAGCCGCCGGAAGTTGGACAAGTCAACCAGACCTTCAAAGTTTTTGTTCCTGAAAACTCTAGCTTGAAGTTTACGGTAAGCCTTAGGCCCGACACCTGGCACTACCTAAAAGGCGACGGCGTCGAGTTCATTGTCCTCATGGATTGCGATGATGCGACCGAAAAGATTTTTGACGAATACGTCGACCCGAAAAACATTAAGGCAGACAGGAAACTGCACCAACATGAAATACCCCTCACAGCATGCCACGGAAAAAAATCAGAAATCACGTTCCAAACCAAATCCGGCCCAAACCACGACAGCAAGTATGATACTGCCGGCTTTGGAGATCCGAGGATTGTCTTGAACTAGACTACCAAGACAGCCCCTCATACTTGACTTTCTTTGGAAGAGAATCTTTGTCCACAATCTTCCGCGCGTCAAAGAGATAGCCCCCGCGCATTCTGGAATAGTCGAGCTTCCTGAATTCCCCCCATTCTGTCAGCACGAGCACGTTTTCAGATTCTTCAAGCAGTTCTTCCGCTGAAGTGGAATAAGTTATATTCTCCCCGAAAATCTTTTTCGCATTATCCATCGCTTGAGGGTCATAAGCAAGAACTATTGCACCCTCCTTAACCAAACCTTCGATTATCGGTATCGTCGGGCTTTGCCTCATGTCGTCGGTGCCCGCCTTGAATGCTAGGCCCAATACTCCAATCTTAGCGCCTGAAATAGTTATCTTAGACCTTATCAATTCCAAAACCTTTTTCGGCTGGCGTTCGTTGACCTCAATTACTCTCTCCAAAAGTAGCGGTTCTCCCCCAACTTCACGAGCCTTTTTAATTAGCGCCAAAACGTCTTTGGGAAAGCACGAGCCCCCGAAACCCGGTCCGGCTTTAAGAAATGCCGGCGAAATACGGTGGTCTAATCCAATCCCTTCCGCGACATCATAAACGTCGACACCCAACTTCTTACAAATGTTTCCGACTTCGTTTATAAAGCTCAGTTTAGTCGCGAGAAAACTATTGCATACATACTTTATCATCTCGGCGGTCGTCGGGTCCGTATAAACTATTTTACAGTCAAAATCACCGTAAATCCCATCGAGCACACTCCTCGTCCTCTCATCGCTTGTCCCCACAACAATCCGGTCGGGATTAAGAAAGTCCTTGACAGCCACACCCTCCCTCAGGAATTCCGGATTCATTGCAACTCCAAAATCACCACCCGACTTTTTTCCTGACATTTTTTCAAGCAATTGCGTCACAAAACAGTCGGTAGTACCAGGCACTACCGTGGATTTCACGACAACAACGTGAAATCCATTCTTTTTTGACAGGACCGCTCCAATGCTCCTACAAACATCCCCAACATGACTTAGGTCGATACTCCCGTCTTTTTTGCTCGGCGTTCCGACGCAGATGAAGGTGACTTCAGAATCCAGCACGGCCTTCTCCAAATTCGCGGTAGCCGAAAGCTTTTCGGGAACCATCCCAGAAATTATTTCCCCCAAACCCGCCTCATATATCGGGCTCTCGCCTGAATTGATTATCCTTATCTTATCCTCATCAACATCAACACAAGATACTTTATGCCCGAGTTTGGCAAGGCATGCGGCCGTCACCAACCCCACATACCCTGTTCCGACAACAGAAATATTCATTTCTAAACGGCAAGAAAAAGGTTTTTTAGAGTTAAAAAGTTACTATTAATACAATGTGGGTTTTCGATGTCATGCGCGCGGTATTCGGCTTCATCTACGTCTTGTTCATCCCCGGATTTACGGCAACCTGGGCATTATTTCCAAAGAAATCGGAGATAGACTGGATTGAGCGCATCACCCTCTCATTCGCGTTAAGCATAGCATTAACCGTCCTTCCAGTAATGTTTCTAAACTACTGGCCGGGCATCCCGGTCACAGGCTGGACAGTCTTTTTCACAATACTCTTGGTAACCTCGATAACCGCCCTCATAGCCTTGAAGAGGATTAGTCTTACAAGAACTGGAATACTGCCATAGTCTATAATGGTGTCGGCAATAATATTTAACCGGACTTACGATGAGAGTTTTCGGGGTGGTCGGCGCAAGACCGAATTTCATGAAAATTTCGCCGTTGATGCGCGAGTTCGCAAAACACGGGGAAGTCGGCTTTGTTCTAGTCCACACGGGTCAGCATTATGACGAGCGTTTGAGCAAGCTCTTCTTCCAAGACCTGGGTCTTCCAAAGCCGGACGTCTGGCTTGATGTTGGGTCTGCAAGCCACGCCAGGCAGACTGCTAAAGTCATGACGCGTTTTGAAGAAGTCGTCGTAAAAGACAGGCCGGACCTTGTGATAGTAGTCGGGGACGTGAACTCGACGATTGCGTGCGCGCTCGTGTGCGCGAAACTCCACATTCCGGTAGCTCATGTTGAGGCGGGTCTTAGAAGCTTTGACCGGACTATGCCTGAGGAGATAAACCGTCTTATGACAGACCAGATTTCAGACCTGCTTTTCGTGACAGAAGACGACGGAGTCGACAATCTGATACACGAAGGCGTTTCCAAAGACAAAATCTTCCTGGTGGGCGACGTAATGGTCGACACACTCCTCTCCCACAAGATGAAGGCTGAAGAATCAGAGATACTTGAAGAACTCGGGCTGGAAAAATCCGGCTACGCTCTTTTGACCCTGCATCGTCCAAGCAATGTGGACGATAAAGCTTCGCTTGAAAACATCCTCTCAATTCTTGAGGAAGTACAGTCCAAGATAAGGATAGTATTCCCAATACACCCGCGAACTAAAAAGCGCGTTGAAGAGTTCGCTTTAAACGAAAGATTGAATTCAATGAAAAACATTATCCTGACAGAACCATTGGGCTACCTCGACTTCCTAAAACTAATGTCCAACGCAAAACTCATCTTCACGGATTCGGGCGGAATACAGG
>DSAL01000047.1 GCA_011380095.1 Candidatus Altarchaeales archaeon | reverse complement strand
TTATGACTGTGCGCGAGGGCAGGTTCACTCCTGCTGCGAGCGTCGGGGTTGCCGCGATTATTTTTACCAGTCCTTTTTTGAATGATTCTTCGATTATCGTCCTCTGCCGGTTTACGAGTCCTGCGTGGTGGAATGCCGTGGCGTTCCCGACGCATGCGGCCAGCCGCCTGCATTGTTTGGTTGGCGAGGAAAGTGTTGAAAGCAGTTTTTCTGAAGTGGTGGCGCAGCCTTTGAGCTTTAGTTTTTCTCCGAGTTTTTCGGCTACTGATTCCGCGCTTTTCCTGGAGTTTACGAACACCATCACTTGCCCGCCGTCTTCAAGCGAGTCTGCGACGAGTTTTTCAAGTGTTTTTTCGCCTGCAAGTACTGCTTCTTCCCTGAGGGTTACCGGCCTCCAGTTTGAGGTGACGAGTTTTGCGCCAATCCAGTCTGAAAGTTCCCGCGCATTTCCGACTGTCGCGCTCAGGCCGAGTATTTGGATTTTCGGGTTTAGCTTCCTGAATCGTGATGCGAGCACCTCGTAGACTGGTCCCCGGTCCGAGTGTATTAAGTGTATTTCGTCGAGGACCAGTATTTTCAAATCCGAAAATTGTTGTGGCCTGCTCCTCAGGATGCTGTCGCATTTTTCGGCGGTCGCCACCATCACGTCGAATTTTTTCTCGCTTTCGTGCGTCGAGTCGAGGTCTCCGACTTCGAGGGTTACGCGGTATCCGAGCGCCTTCAAAGGCTTAAGCTCGTCGTATTTTTCCTGTGCGAGCGCCTTCAGCGGGGCGACGTAGAGGCATTTCCCGCCTTTTGATAGTGTTGAGAATATTCCAAGCATTGCGGTTAGTGTTTTGCCGGACGCTGTTGGAGTGCAAAGCAGTATGCTTTGGCCGTTTGCGACTCCTTCTTCAACCGCCCTGGCTTGAGGGGGGTAGAGCGTCTTGATGCCCTGGCTTATTACGAGTTCCTCGAATTCCGGCGCAAGTCCTACTTCGGTGATGTGCATTGGAAAAGATAGGTTTTGTTTTAAATAAAAAAGGGCTGTGTGTGGCGGAAAAATGAGGCGGTTTTTTTTTACTGGCATTCCGCCGCCAAGTCTGATGTTTTAACGCATTTTTTCGCGCCGCACGATTCTTCTGGCGGGAGCGGCTGGCCCCACTGTGTGTGTCCGCCGGTCGTTATGAAAACGCAGTATGATTGTTCAGTCCCGGCATTCTTACAGGAGGGTATGTAAGTCTGTTTGTATATGTTTGCGCCAATGCCTTCGTTAGGATAACAATAGTATTTAGCATAGGATTCCCCGCAGTCTTTTGAGGTATAGCACTTAACCTTTGAAAGAGTGGTCGTGGTTGTGGATGTTGTTGGAACGGTCGTGGTTGTCGGTTTTTGCGTTGTTGTAGTGGCGGGAAGCGTGGTCGTCGGGGGCGTGGTCGTCGTCGTAGTCATCATGGTCGTCGTTGTCGTTTCCTTTAAGCCGCCAAGGATTGAGTCGAGCGAGAATCCTTCGCCGTCTCCGCCTCCGCAACAAAGGCATCCTGAAAAAAACACCGCCAAAAGCAATGGTATAATCAAACGCATTGTAAACTATTGTTTTAGGGTAAATAAAAAGGGGCGTGTAATCGTAAGTCTTGCGGGCGCCCCTAGTATAGCATCAGTTCGCTTAGATTTTTCCTGACTGTTTCCGGCTTTTCCTCGCTCGGGTGGCCTACCGCGATTACCGCCATAAGCTCGAGTGTTTCCGGGAGATGAAGGGCTTCCCTAACCTTTTCCTTTTGGTTTAGTATCTCCCCCATCCATAATCCTCCAAGACCCTGCTCGTGTGTTTCCAAAAGCATGTTTTGTATGCACGCGCCAATAGACAATACGTCTTTGTCCCGGTTGTAGGAGAGTTTTGTGTCCATGAATACTGCGATGGCCGCCGGCGCCTGCTCCAAGATTTTGCGGTATTTCGTGAAGCCGGAGACTATCTTCTTCTCGTTTTCGGAAAGCGTCTTGAATTTCCACGGCTGGTTGTTGAGTCCGGAAGGCGCCCACCTGCCGGCCTCCAATATTTTTTCCAGCTGTTGTGGGGTTACATCGTCTTTTTTGAATGATCTTGTGCTCCGCCTGGTCTTTATCGCCTCGAAAACTTGCATTTTATTACACCATCACCTAATGTATTTGTAGTCTTATTGATTTGAGTTTTGGGTGATATATAATGCTTCACGGGATGCTGACTCTTGACGATGTTGACGTAAAAGATAAGAAGACTCTTGTTAGACTGGACTTGAACACTCCAATAGACCCGGAGACGGAAGAGTTCATGGACGACCGGCGGTTCCAAAGCCACAGGGAAACACTCCTAGAGCTTTTGGACTCGAACGCTTCCATCGTCTGCATGGCGCATCAGGGGCGGCCCGGTGAAGCAGACTTCACGACTCTTGAAAAGCATGCCGGACGTTTAGGGGAGATTTTGGGTGCTGAAGTAAGGTATGTTGACGACATTTTCGGCTCCAACGCCCAAGTAAACATCAAAAACCTCGGTCGGGGTGAAATACTGCTTTTAGAAAACCTGAGGTTCTATTCCGAAGAGGTGTTGAAGCGTCCGATGGACGTTCAGGCCAAGACTTTTCTCGTTAAGAGGCTGTCGCCCCTCTTTGACTTGTTTGTGAACGACGCGTTCGCGGTCGCACACCGCTCTCAGCCTTCAGTCGTCGGATTCCCATCACATATTGAAAGCTGTGTGGGAAGACTAATGGAAAAAGAGGTTCGCACCATTCTTGACACACTCCACAACCCGCAAAAGCCCGTCACATTCATTTTGGGCGGGACGAAGGCCGATGATTCCATCAAGGTGGCGGAACGCGCCCTAAGCAACGGGACCGACATGGTCTTGACTGGCGGTGTTGTCGCAAACATCTTCCTGGCGGCCAAGGGCTACAGGATTGGCGAGCCGAGCATAGAGTTCATCCGGGGGAAGAAGATGCTCGAACAGATTGACATCGCAAGAGGCCTCCTTCAAAAGTTCGGGGACAAGATTGTGGTGCCAAAAGACGTGGCCTTGGACAAGGGTGGCAGGCGCGTTGAGATTGACGTTTCCGAGCTTCCGCAAAACTACCGTATCACAGACTTGGGGAGCAGGACTATTGAAGAGTATCGTAAGATAATTTCAGAGTCTGGGACTGTTTTCGCCAACGGGGCGCTCGGACTTTTCGAGGACAAGAATTTCGCCAAAGGAACAGACCAAGTCATAAAGGCAATAGCTGAAGGAGAAGGCTTCAGCGTCATCGGCGGAGGCCATACTACCGCAGCAGCTCGGGAAGCAGGAGTCGTGGACAGGATAAACCACGTCTCCTCCGGTGGAGGCGCATGCATAAACCTTCTTGCCGGATATGAGCTTCCGGGAGTCGAAGCGTTGAAGGCTGCGGCGAAAGGAAAATAGGTTTGTAGAAAGAGGATGCGGCCGTCGGGATTTGAACCCGAGTCGCAAGATTGGCAACCTCGAGTGATAAACCAGACTACACTACGGCCGCTTGTTTTTTGGCTTAAGGTTTTTTTAGGAAGTATCATAGGCGTTTGTGTTTTAAATAGTTTTACACCGAATTTATTTCTGGCATGAACACGTTTTGGAAGGTTTTGGTTAGTATAGGGGTTTTGTCGTTGTTTTTCCTGGTTTTCATACTCTTGATTTTTGTCTTCTCCCAGGGGCTTGAGTTTTCCGGTTTCGGGGCGAACGAGGTCAGGATTATTCCCGTTAAGGGCTTGATTACGATGGAGGGTTGCGGTGGCTGTCTTTTGAGCGGCATCTCCCAGTGCGCGCAGGTTCCGGTTATTAAAAAACAGTTGAGTGATGCGGAGAAGGACCCTACTGTGGCCGCGGTGATGTTGGACATCAATAGTGGTGGAGGGGGTGTTGTCGCCTCCCGCGAGTTGATGCGTGCTGTTCGGGATTTTGACAAGCCGATTGTCTGCTGGATTGGGGATGTTGGCGCGTCGGGCGCGTATTACGCCGCGTCTGCCTGCGACTATGTCATGGCGGACAGGAATAGTTTTACCGGGAGTATTGGAGTGATTTCCGAAGTCTTGCACTACTATGATTTTATGGAGGAGTGGGGTTTTAACGTGACGGTGATTAAGGCGGGGGACACTAAGGATGTTGGAAGCCCCTACAGGCCTATGACGCAGGAGGAGTATGACGAGTTTTCCAGGAAAGTTGATTTGGTGTATATTGATTTTGTGAGGGATGTCGCGGAAAACCGTAATCTTAGTTTTGAGTATGTTGAGGAGGTCAGTCAGGGCAGGCTTTTTTTGGGCAGTGAGGCGGCGGAGATTGGATTGATTGACGAGTGCGGGGGGCGCGACGACGCTATTTTAAAGGCTTCCGAGCTTGCGGGCGTTAAGGGCGAACCTTATGTTAACGAGCATGTTGGGAGTGTTAGTTTCTGGGACCTGTTTTTTTCCAGCTGATTTTTAAGCCTTACTTGTGTATATTTGGAGACAATGGGATGTATTAAGCAGACTTATTTGAAGCGTGTCGCCGAAAAGTTTTTGGAGGAGTATCCTGAAGAGTTTAAGGGCGGTTTCGACGAGAATAAGGTTAAGGTCGGCCGTTTGACTGATGTTACGAGCAAGAGCATGCGTAATAAGATTGCGGGCTGTATCACCCACACACTTAGGAAAAAGCATAGTGAGGCCGTCTGATTTAGGTTTTGAAGCATATTTCTTCCAGCTGGCATCCCGCGCATTTCCTGTGGTTTCCGTGCGGGCAGACTCCGGGGTCGTGTCCGTCGAGGATGTGCTGAATTTCGTCGCGGGCGTATATCACTTCGCGCCGTGTTTTTTCCGTGTTGTTCACCGGCTTTTGCTCAAGTATTCGCGTGTATTCTATGAACCCGTAGGGTATTTCTTCCGCGATTTTTTCTTCGAGCATCATGATGTAGGCTGTGAGCTGGAGGCGGTCGCCCGGCCATACTGATTCTGACGGCGTTCCAGTCTTTAATTCCACTGGGGCTGTGATGTCGCGCCGGTATATCTTGTCGATTCTTCCAGTCATGTCGAGGTTTTGGCTTGTGAGGGAGTATTCCACCTTCCATGGCGTCAGGTAGTCTAGGGTTTTTTCTATTCCCATGTCTCCTATCATCGCCTGAAAGTGTTTTTCCATGAGTTTGAGTTCCCCCCGCATCTCTTTTTTTAGCTGTGGGACTGCTTTTTCGAATCCTTTAGGCAGCTTGTCTTTGTAGATTATTGGCGCGTCTTTCAGTATGGATTCTAGTTCGCAGGCCAGCAGGGTTTTGAATGATTTTTCGGAGTCTGTTTTTTTGATTATTTTTGACTGGCGGAGCGAGAATTCCTTTCTTACCGCGTGTCCGAGTATTCCGAAGGTTTGGGCTTCTGTGGGTTCTGGCTTGATTTGGAGGTTGTTTTCCAGGTATATGCGTCTTGGACAGTAAGAGTATTTGTTTAGGTCTGAAACGTTAATCATTTTCGGCTTTATTCCACTATTTTTATGTTTTCAGCTCGCGGTATTACAATCTCAAGCCTTCCGTTGTATGTTTCGACTGTTCCTGTGAGTTCAACGGTTTTTCCGACTGTTTTTTTCTCGTCAATGTGTATTGCGGTGTTGTAGGGCAGGTATGCGTCGAGTTGCGTCGTGTTTTCACAGAGTTTGAGTATTTTGCTTCCGCCGTCAAACTTGTGGGTGCCGCATACTTTGGCTTGGACTCGGATGTTGGTTTCTAGCATGTCTTGAGAAACGTCTGTTATGCTGGTTAGTGGGGGCTCCAGTTGGCTGGCGTATAGTGTCAGAAGTATTATGCCAATTATTGTGGTCGCGCCTGCCGCCTGAAATAATCTCTCGCTCATCCAAAGGGTTTTTTATCCTGTTGCCGCCCTCTTCTTGCTCTTTCGCCTTATCCTGTTGACTTTACCGCATTTCCTGCATATTGTTGCGCCTTTCGGGTTGTTGGCGTTGCAGTTCATGCACACGGACTTGAACATCCTTTTTTCAGCTTCCTTGAATTTAGCCATTTTTCGGGTTTCGGCAATGTTTGTTTTTCTATGAAAACGTGTTTGAGGTATAAATAATGCAGGGGGGTTTATAAACGCTTTTTATATACTATTGCCGTATATGTATGACTTAGTGAGGTTAGAATGAGCGGTAAGAATGCCATGATCGGCGATTATCTGGGGACTATCGAGGAATTCCTGCCCGGGCGCGGTACGTACGCGCAGGACGGGAAGATTTACGCGGCCTGTATGGGCGAAATTGTTTTAGACAGTGCTAAGCATTTGGCTGAGGTTAAGGGTAAGAGCCTTCCGAAGCTTCGGGAGGGTCAGGTTGTTTTCGGCGAGGTTTCTTCCATAAAGAAGAGCCAGGTCATAGTCATAGTATCCAGGATTTTGGGGATTGACACGCCAATTGACGAGAGGAGTTTCATTTATGTTTCAAACATTTCAGACAAGTTTGTCGACAAGCCTGAGGATATGTTTGCTGTAGGCGACATCGTCAAGGCCGAAGTCTTTAAGATTAAGGACGACTTGATTGACTTGTCTACTAAGGGCGATTTGGGTGTTGTCAAGGCGTTTTGCAGGAAGTGCAGGCGTCCTCTTGTGAAAAGCGACAAGCGCGAGGGGAAGATGGAGTGTTTGAACTGCGGGCACCTTGAGTTGAGAAAGACTGCGAAGGATTACGGTAATGTTTGCGAAATTTAGTTTGGAGAGTGTTTTATAATGGACGTCAGGTTTATCAAAAAGGAAAAGGATGTTGTTGAGATTGAATTCAGCGAGAAGGAGGTTCCGCAGGCTTTGATTTCTATTTTGAATGAGATGGGTGTTGACGCCTACACGTATGAACCGCACCCGCTGATGCCGGGTTTCAGGCTTCACATCGAGTCTGACGATGCTCTGGCTGATTTTCAGAAGGCTTTGAAGAGGTTGGGCGGGGATTGGAGTGATTTTTCAAAGCTTATAGAGTCTAAATTATAGTTATTTATCGTGATGGATGCTTTGGGGGAGCGCCGTGTTCTGGAGGAGTTTACCGTAACTCCGTTTTTTAAAAAGCATTCCGGGCACATGCCCGCAAGCTTCAGCATTTCGGCCGAGATTGAGGAGACTGACGACGCCGTGATATTCGAGCTTAAGCATCCGGCCTTGGCTGAAAATGATTTCCAAGTGGATGTTGACGTGAACATGATTAAAGTCAGCTTCTTTTTCGGCGAGGGAGAGGGGAATGTTTTCAAAAACACTTATCATACCCCCGCGCCTATTGACCTAAAGAGGGTTAAGCGGGAGGATGGCGAGGGTTTTGTCAGGGTCATTGCCTTGAAGATGAGGGGTTAATCCCAGTTTTTGCCGGATTTTTTTTACAGAAACCCATTTTCTGCCAACCGCCTGGTTTTTTATGTTGTATCATAAATATTTGATTACATTCAATCGGGTGGTTGTGTCATGAACGAGTCGGCTAAATTGATTTTGCACGAGAAGCCTGCGGGAATTCTTTTGAGCCTGAAGAGCAGGGAGAAGAAGTACGCTTCTGTTTTGGCAAAGGAGAACGACTGCACCTACACGCACGTCCTAAAAATAGTCTCTGATTTGGAGGATAGGGGTATTG